>JAETSS010000154.1 GCA_021769545.1 Eubacterium sp. | reverse complement strand
CAGCTTCCTGTGTTCTATGTTAAACAGGTACAGCAGGCTCGCCAGCACTACGCCGAAGAACCACAGCATATACCATTCATATCTTACGCAGAAAAGATTTATGGCATACAGCGACACTGCCGCGGCGCAGGCTATACCAAGGCTCGGTCTGATATCCATGGCCTTAAAGCCGTTATAGAATTCTCTCACGCCCATGATGCCTATGACAAGGCATGCAGCGAACAGCACGTATCCGCCAAGCAGCAGTATTATCAAAAGCGGGAGCATTATAAGTCCCGATAATATCCTGGTTTTCATATATCATCTACCTCCGAATCTTCGTTCTCTGCTCTGATAATCGGCGATGGCCTTCTCGTATTCTTCGGGAGTGAAGTCAGGCCACATCACCTGAGGGAATACCAGCTCACTGTAGGCGCTCTGCCACAGCAGGAAATTCGAAAGTCGCAGTTCTCCGCTGGTACGGATGATCAACTCCGGATCGGGAACATCCGCATATCCGGCTCCCGTGTAAAGCTCCGCTGTTATGGTCTCCTCCGTGATATCCTCCGGAGCAAGCAGGCCCTCTCTGATCTTTTCGCCTATGGCCTGCACTGCTTTTTTTATCTCGTCTCTGCCGCCGTAATTGAGGGCGATGTTGAACTGCAGTCCGGTATTGTCTTTTGTTTCCTCGAGAGTCCTGTCGAGACTCCTTACTGCGTCTTGCGGAAGCATGCTGTAATCTCCCAGCACCTTGACCTTTACATTGTTTTCCACAAGTTCTCTGAGATCGCTGTCCACGTACTTGACCAGCAGCTTGAATATCCCGGACACTTCCGCAATGGAACGCTTCCAGTTTTCCGTGGAAAAGGCATATACCGTAAGGTACTTTATCCCCAGCTTATCCGAGTGATCCACAATTTTTTTCATAGCCTTCATTCCGGCGTTATGTCCTGCCAGACGCGGCAGGCCTTTTTCTTTGGCCCATCTTCCGTTGCCGTCCATTATCACGGCAACATGTACGGGCATTCGTTCTTTATCAAGCATATTTTAAAAATCCTGTACTTTGCAAATAGATGTGACCGGATGGTCACATCTATCATAATTACTAAATTTATACGTTCCTTTAAACTTCCATGATCTCTTTGTCTTTTTCTGCCACGATACCGTCGATATCCTTGACAGCCTTGTCGATGATCTTCTGGATGTCGTCCAGCGTGCTCTTGGCATCATCCTCTGTGAAATCTCCGGCCTTCTCCATCTTCTTTACCTTATCGTTGGCGTCTCTTCTGAGATTTCTTACTGCCACCTTGGCGTCCTCACCCAGCTTCTTTACGACTTTAGTGAGTTCTTTTCTTCTCTCCTCGGTAACCTGAGGGATCTGCAGTCTTACCACCTTACCATCGTTAGCAGGTGTGATTCCTATGTTGGCGATGTTTATTCCCTTTTCTATTTCAGGGATGCTCTTCGGGTCAAATGGTGATATGAGCAATGTTCTAGGCTCCGGAACCGATATGTTTGCCAGTGATTTCAGCGGCGTAGGTGTTCCGTAATATTCAACCATCACTTTGTCTACAAGTGCGGCATTGGCACGTCCTGCTCTTACCGTACCCATTTCTTCTTTTAATACGTTTAAGCTTTTTTCGATTTTTCCTTCCAATGATTTAATATCAAAATCACTCATTTTCTTTCCTCCAAACTTTATTTAACGATGGTTCCTATTTTTTCTCCGCATACTGCCTTCATGACATTTCCTTCATCGGCAAGTGCGAATACATGAATAGCGATATCATTGTCTCTGCACAGCGACGCCGCCGTGGAGTCCATGACCTTGAGATCCTTTTCCAGCACCTCTCTGTGTGTAAGGGATTCATATTTAACGGCATCGGGATTGGTCTCAGGATCATCCGAGTATACGGCATCCACCTTCTTCGCCAGAAGTATTACCTCTGCATCGATCTCGGCAGCTCTCAGCGCCGCCGTAGTATCCGTCGAGAAGAACGGATTTCCCGTTCCGGCTCCGAATATGACCACCTTGCCGTGCTCCAGATGACTCATCGCCTTCCTTCTTACGTAAGGCTCCGCCACCTCTCGCATCTCTATGGCTGTCTGCACTCTCGTAGGTATGCCCTCGGCCTCAAAAGCGTCCTGCAAAGCCATGGCGTTCATTACAGTGGCCAGCATCCCCATATAGTCCGCCGTAGCCCTGTCCATACTCTTGCTGGTCCTGCCGCGCCAGAAGTTTCCTCCTCCAACGACAACAGCCACCTGCACGCCCATCTCAGTCACTTCCTTCACCTGCAGAGCGACCCTCTTGAGCATATCCTCATTGATACCAAAATGATCGTCCCCGGCCAAAGCCTCTCCGCTGATCTTAAGCAATACCCGTTTATATTTTGCCTCCATAGTTGACTCCTTCTTCTTACGAAAACGTTATGTTCAATAGTTGCATCCTTACGGCAACGCTCGCTGCCGCTCACTCCTCCGCTCATTCCATTCGCTTCGCTGTCCGTTTTGCCTTGCGAATCGCCTATCGGCTCTTCGGGCAAAAAGGCGAAGCCGTATCAATCGATGCGTTTATTATAATGCGCAAGCTTGTCGCAGCGCATTTCAATAGTTGCTTCCTTACGGCAAAGCCGTGTTCAATAACTGCAACTATTATAACATAACCCCGCCGCAGTGTCACCTAATTTTGTCTATCCACCGGTCCAGCGCTTCCTTAAGACATTCCATCTTAAGAGGCTTCGTGAGATATGTATTCATGCCTGCGCGCTTTGCCTCCTCCTTGTCATCGCTGAAAGCATTGGCGCTCATGGCTATTATAGGTATATCCTTATCCGAGCGGTTTAACCCTCTTATCATCATCGTGGCCTGATATCCGTTCATTACGGGCATCTGTATATCCATGATGACGGCCTTGAAAAAGCCCTCTTCGGATTCCATGAACATATCTACGGCAGTTTCACCGTTGTCGGCCGCCATGACCTCATAGCCCATATCATCCAGATACGTTACAAGCACTTCTCTGTTGTCGCGCAGATCCTCCGCCACCAGCACGACTTTTTTGTCTTTGAGGCGCTTCTTTTCACGGAGCCTGAATTCTTCCAGATCCATTTCCTTCGTACCTGTAGCCGATTTGAAATCCAGATCCACGGTGACCGTGGTCCCGGTGCCTTCTACGCTTTTTATGTTTATCCTGCCACTCAACGCGTCCACGATGTTTTTTACGATTGACATGCCCAGACCGGAACCGCTTATCTGGTTTATCCTGGTATCGTCGCCTCTCGTAAAGGGTTCGAATATCTTTTCGAGAAACTCCTCGGACATTCCAATGCCGTTGTCCTGACATATGAAGCTGTATGTAACAATATCAGGTCTCCCGTTTTCCTGTTCGATTATCCTGATCTCCGTAAATCCACCCTGCGGCGTATATTTTATGGCATTGGTGGCGAGATTTATCATCACCTGCATAATGTGGCTGTAATCGCCTATTATATGTCTGTTCACCACGTCCTTGTCGGATATACGGAAAATTATACTCTTGCCCGCGGCAAGGGGTTCCAGCATATCCTTAAGTTCTCCGGTAAGCTCACCTATATCAAAGGCCCGCTCCTTTATAAGAGCTCTGCCCTGCTCTATTCTGGTTATATCCAGCACATTGTTTACCAGTTCAGTGATATGATCTCCTGCGACGCTAATCTTATAAAGACATTCCTCCACCTTTTCTCTGTCGTCGATATGGTTTCTTGCGATATCGCACATACCTATTATGACATTGAGAGGCGTCCTTATTTCATGCGACATATTTGATAGAAATTCAGTTTTAGCCTTATTCGCCTTTTCAGCTTCGTTCTTCATATACATCCCCCTGTACTAGTTTTCTATGTGAAAAAAACTACAAATATTTACAAGAAATATTTTATCTGCTACGCAAAAATATCTACAGGGTATTTACTCG
>JAETSS010000153.1 GCA_021769545.1 Eubacterium sp. | reverse complement strand
TTACATTTTTTTATTTTTTTCTCATTTTTTTCCATACAATTTATTTTTTCATTCTCCTCATCATTTCTTTTTTAGCTTTACCCTTGCCATACGTTCTCACCATCCCCGCACAACTCTCCCCTCATACCTTGCCCTCGATTTCCACCTGTGGTATCATAAACCATAATACAACGATAAAAGGATGAAACAACGATGAGCAATATTGAAGCAAACTACGAAGAATTACTGAAAACCCACAGACGGAATCTCCACATGATTCCTGAGCTGAGCCGCGATCTACCCAAGACTAAGCAGTATCTCGTCTCCGTACTGGAACAGCTCAACTGCAAAATGACGTTCCTGTGTGATTCCGGCATATGCGCATATTTCGATAAAGGGCGAAACGAGACATACGCATTCCGCGCCGACATGGACGCCCTCCCGGTACAGGAGGTAAACACCTGCAGCTACCGCTCCACCCACGACAACAAGATGCATGCCTGCGGTCATGACGGACATATGTCCATGGTCCTGACGCTGGGACAGTACGTGGATACTCTCGATGAAATGAAATGCAATGTGCTTCTCATATTCCAGCCTGCAGAGGAAACCCTTGGCGGTGCCAAGGAAATATGCGAAAGCGGCATACTTGAGAGATACAATGTCACCAGGATATTCGGCATACACATGTGGCCCTTTACAGAAGCAGGCAAGATAGCCTCAAGGCCTCATGCCCTGATGCCTAAATCCGCCGAGATAAACATAGATATCCACGGAAAAGCGGCGCACGGTACGGCTCCTTACGAAGGCAAGGATGCCCTTTACATCGGAGCCGACTATCTTAAAAGAGTCTATGCAAAGCACGCCGAGATCACAGGAGCTGTCCCGAGATTTTCCGATGGGCTAGGCGATCTGCCAAAAGCACCACAGAAAGACCCTGAGGACAAGACCATCATCCACATCGGCAAGATGACAAGCGGCTACGCCAGAAACATCGTTTCCGACTACACCCACCTGCTGGGAACGGTGAGAGCTTTCAGCGAGGAAAACTTCAATATGATAATCAAGCTCCTCAAGGACACTCTCGACGAGATCAGAAACGAATACCAGTGTGAAGCCGAATTTTCCAACAGTGAGGGCTACCCTCCGGTAATCAACGACATCGAGCTTTACAACGAAGTGATGCCTGTCGCAGCGTCGCTTCCGGGAGGCTATGAGGAATTCACCGATCCACTTATGATCTCCGAGGATTTCTCCTTCTACGGTCATTACGCTCCCGCTGTATTCTTCCTGCTGGGGACAGGTACCGGCATATCCCTCCACAGCGTGAATTTCGACTTTGACGAAAAGGTCCTTGTCAGCGGATTCGAGCTATACAAGCGTCTCCTCGCGTAGCATAAGCTCCGGGGATCATATAACATCAGGGAAAAGGGAGAAGAGTCATCATGTACAAGATCCTTATAGTCGAAGACGACGAGATCATCGCAAACGCAATATCGGACAGGCTCAACAGCTGGGGCTTCGAGGCACGCTCCTGCATGGATTTCAGAGATGTGCTGTCACCGTTCATCGAATACGGTCCGCATCTGGTGCTTATGGATATCTCACTGCCGTTTTTCAACGGATACCACTGGTGCAGTGAGATCAGGAAGATATCCAAGGTTCCCATCATGTTCATTTCCTCCGCCGGAGATAATATGAACATAGTCATGGCCATAAATATGGGCGCGGACGACTTCGTTTCCAAGCCCTTCGATATGGATATGCTCCTGGCCAAGATACAGGCGCTGCTCCGCAGGACCTACGATTTTGCAGCCACGCAGCCGGCCATATTCCGGCACAACGACGTAATGCTGGACAGCTCCGCATGCACCGTATCATATCTTGACCGCAAAGCTGAGCTTTCCAAAAACGAAAACAGGATCCTTACGATACTTATGGAAAACAAGGGGCAGGTGGTCTCAAGAGACGTGCTCATGAACAAGCTCTGGCAGACCGACTGCTTCATAGATGAAAATACGCTTTCGGTAAATGTCACAAGACTGCGCAAGACCTTGTCCTCCATAGGCATAGAGGACCTGATAAAAACCAAGAAGGGTATGGGATATATAATAGAATGAAAAACAAATTTTGGAGATACTGTATCAGATCGTATATCGCCGGAAAGCTGAGGGCTATCGTGGTCTTCACGGTCTTTGCCGCCATATTCGCAGCGATATTCTTTCTTTACAGGATCAATTTGGACGCCGTGTTGTTCGCCGCCATACTGTGTGCCGTACTCGGCGCCATCTATATGATCTGGGATTTTACGCACTTCTACAGGCGCTTCTATGCTCTGCAGGGCTCCCTTTCCAATATAACCATAACCACCGACACACTGCCTGAGGCTGCAAACGCCATAGAGCGAAGCTATCAGGAGCTGATAAGGATACTGTTCGAAAGCCACAGCAGACTCATCAACGAAAACAACGCAGCCAAAAGCTACATGTCCGATTACTACGCCATGTGGGTACATCAGATCAAGATCCCCATATCGGCCATGCATATGCTGCTGCAGGAGGAACCTAAAAGCTCCCCTCTCAACATCGAGCTTTTCAAGATAGAGCAGTACGTGGAAATGGCGCTGTCCTATGTGCGGCTGGAATCGGACTACACCGACTACGTGTTCAAGCAGTACGAGCTGGATACCATAGTCAATCAGGCCGTGCGAAAATACGCGCCCCTTTTCATCTCAAAGAAGATCAGCCTCGATATCACCGATACCGACATAAAGGTGAACACCGACTCAAAATGGCTCCAGTTCGTAATAGAGCAGATTCTCTCCAATTCGCTGAAATACACTAAACAGGGAACGATATCCATATATTACGAGAAGCCTAAGACCCTCGTAATCGAGGACACGGGCATAGGCATCGCCCCGGAGGATATCCCCCGTATAGGTGAGAAAGGCTTCACGGGATATAACGGGCGCATCTACAAAAAGTCCACAGGGCTCGGGCTGTATCTCTGCAAGGAGACCCTGGCCCGCCTGTCTCACACCATGGAGATAAACTCGGAGGTGGACAAGGGCACAAAGGTCTCCATAAACCTGGAAACACGCCATATGATAATGGAGTGATGCGGTTTTCGCCATTGCCCCATCGCGAATCTTACAAAACCGAAAGATTTGACGCAGCCAATGTAAGACAGATAGATGGCAGCGTCTTTTTTTCTTTGGTAACCTTGTACCGTAAAGAAAATCTATTTAAAGGAGGTATACCAAATGACTGTTTTATTAGAGGTTAAAAATCTGCAAAAGGTATATACGACGCGCTTCGGCGGCAACAACGTCAGAGCGCTGAACAACGTGAACATTTCCGTTGAAAGGGGCGAATACATCGCCATCATGGGGGAATCCGGCTCCGGCAAGACGACGCTGCTGAATATACTGGCAGCCCTCGACAGACCCACAGGCGGGCAGGTGCTGCTCAAGGGTCACGATATCACCGCCATCAGCGAAAAGGATATCTCGGCTTTCAGAAGGAACAATCTGGGCTTCGTCTTTCAGGATTTCAACCTGCTTGACACCTTCAACCTGATGGACAATATCTTCCTTCCACTGGTGCTTTCCGGCAAGAAATACAACGAGATGAACAAGAGGCTCAAACCGCTGGCCGCAAAGCTGGGCATCAGCGATCTGCTCTACAAGTACCCGTACGAGGTCTCCGGAGGTCAGAAGCAGCGTGCAGCCATAGCCCGCGCCCTCATAACATCGCCACAGCTCATACTGGCAGACGAGCCTACAGGCGCACTGGATTCACGGTCCGCGGACGACCTTTTGAAGCTTTTCAACGACATCAATATGGACGGACAGACCATCGTCATGGTGACCCATTCCATCAAGGCCGCCAGCCACGCAAGCCGCGTGCTTTTCATAAGCGACGGCTCGGTCTTCCACCAGATGTACAGGGGCAGCGCCACTACCGAGGAGAT
>JAETSS010000152.1 GCA_021769545.1 Eubacterium sp. | reverse complement strand
GGTAGGATATGCGGATGTATGCGAGACCTTCTGGGGCCCTGCTATAGGAGTGTTCTTTGTTATCGTAGCGATACTGGCACAGTGCTCGATATATAATACATATATCGCATCGGGATCAAGAGGATTCTTCTCGCTTGCCGACGATTATCTGGCTCCGCCGATTCTCGTAAAATGCGATAAGAAGCACGGCGTACCTTATATCGCCGTATTATCCGTAGGTATCGTTAACCTGATCCTCTGCATGCTTCCGTTCGGATTCATCATCGTACTGGACGTATGCCTGCTGGTAGCATCGTATATCATGGTATACATTTCCGCAATGATCCTGAGAAAGAGGATACCTGCGGAAGAATATCAGTTCAAGATCCCGGGAGGATACGGATTTCTGGCAGTTCTCTGCATCGTGCCTATCTGTGTAGCGATATTCGCATTCTTCATCAACGGTTCCGACTACTACCTGGGCGGAATGGTGGGAATCCTCACAGGACCTATTCTCTACTTCATCTGGAGAAAGATGTACGGCGGACTTACAAAGAAGGATCCTGTAGCATATCCTGCAAATTCCAAGACAGGTCTGGCTGTAGGCGATACCAGAAGAATGTCGTTCCTGTTCCTGCTGATGACTGTTATGAACGTAATAGCATGCGTATTCATGCCTTGGTATGAAGGCTGGGGAACCGAAGATTCATGGGGCTCCGGAGACTACTTCGATGGAATCGTTGAAAGTGCAAATGTTGATACCATCGTAGGCGTTATCGGAACGGGACTGTATATACTGACCGCAGTATGCGCTGTACTGTGTATCGTACTGTATCTCGTTTCCAGGAAGGTTGAACCTAAAAAAGCAAACTAGTCATTTGAAAATTTGTTTATCTGAATAATTACAAGAATATAATCAGGGACTGCTGTGCTGAGAAAGGGTATTTCTCGATGCGGCGGTCCCTTTTGTCATTGAAAAGCGGTTTCTCTTAGGTCCGGGGTGATCTGTGGCTGTGGTTTTCCAAAGATCTTATGGGAAAAGGCGCGCCTTTTTGGAATGCGGACGCTTATGGACTAGCCCGGGGCTGTCAATTCCAAAAAATCCTGCCTGTGAGGCGTCAGCTTTTGGAATTTTACCTCCCAAATCCTGCTTTGCCCGTAAAAATTCCAAAAAACACAGGTGTTTCCGATGATTTTTTTGGAATGTGCCCGTTAAAAGCACCGTATAGGGGGAGAAATTCCAAAAAACATGGTCATTACGACGGTTTTTTTGGAATTAAGCAGGGCCATCGGGAGCGGATAATCAAAGGCTGAGGTATTTCGCCGCTTCCCCTGCAGCCACGGCCCCGTCGGCAGCGGCGGTCACAAGCTGGCGAAGCTCTTTTGTTCTGCAATCGCCGGCGGCGAATATTCCGGAAGCGCTCGTATGGCAATCCTCTCCGGCCTGGATGTAGCCCTGTGGATCAAGTTTCACTGCGGAAGCAAAGCTTTCGTTTTGCGGGATCTGTCCGATGGCGACGAAGAGGCCGGTAACTTCTGTTTCCGATGTTGACGTGTTATTGCAGTCGGAGGCGTTTTCGCTGTTTTCGATGCACGCAGGCCTGCTTACGGTCTCCACTGCCTGAAGGCGGCCGTCGCCTTTGAGACCGGTTACTGTTGTATTGAACATGATCTCGATATTGGGAGTTTCCATCACTCTCCTCTGAAGCTCATATTCTCCCGTGAATCTGTCGCTGCGGTGGATCAGATATACGGTTTTGCACAGCAGGGAAAGATACAGGGCTTCTTCCAGTGCGTTGCTGCCGCCGCCCACTACGGCCACGGCTTTGTTTTTATGGAAAGCGCCGTCGCATGTGGCGCAGTAGGACAGACCGTGTCCGATGTATTTTTCTTCCTCCGGAAGGCCCAGCTTTCTGCTTACGGTACCCGTGGCTATGATGAGGGATCTGCAGTAATATGATCCTTTGGCGCATATAATATGCCATGAATCTCCGTCGGCCTCGATACGCGATACGTCATCCGACACATGGGGTATATCCATATCCGCGATCTGACTGTATAATTCCGAAGCAAAGGAATGGCCCGCTATGGAAGTGAAGCCCGGGTAGTTTTCTATCTCCGATGTGGAGATAATCTGACCGCCGAAAAACGCTCTTTCTATTATCAGGATATCCCTGCCGGAACGGTGTCCGTAGAGACCCGCAGTCATTCCGGCGATACCTCCGCCGATGATTATGATATCATGGATCTTTTTCAAAATATTACCTCCGAAAAAAGGACAAAATTGCCTTGATTTTTAAATGTTTTTGCGGAATAATAGGTGTACTTGCGGGAGCAATTTTCAGATTATTCCGCATATTGGTTTATGCTTGATTATTACATATATATATATGTATAATAGGGCGTAGGAAAATATCTCATCAGTTACATTTATTATTAGGAGGATTATATGGGCACTATACTTTTTCTTATTTTTTTCCCAATAATTATTGCCTTGATTCTTTTAGTAAGCAAAGAGGATAAAGTCAGAGACGTTGTGGTAAAGATCGCAGCCCTTGCCATCGCTGCCGCAGCTATCGTCGTGGCTGTCCAGTATTTCAAATCCGGCGGAGAGACATTCGCATTCGAAGCCGAGATCGTGAATTATATCATGATGGTAATAGAAGCGCTGCTGGCGCTGTATATCATCATAATCGGTATAAAGCACAAGAAATACCTGGCATCACTTTTTGCAATCATTCAGACACCTTTATTGATCTGGTTTGAACTTACTAAAGGACATGGCATTGAAGTCCAGAACAACATGTATGTTGACAGACTTTCGGTAATCATGATTTTGATTATTGGTATTATTGGCTCTTTGATAACGGTTTATGCACTGGGATACATGAAAGATTTCCAGCATCACCATGCAGACCAGAAGGACAGAAGACCTTGGTTCTTCTTCGTAATGTTTATCTTCCTGGGCGCAATGGTAGGTCTGGTAACATCCAACAATATGATCTGGATGTATTTCTTCTGGGAAATCACCAGCTTATCATCTTTCTGGCTCATTGGATTTACCAAGACGGAAGAAGCGACCAACAATGCTTTCAGAGCATTGATAATGAACCTGCTTGGCGGACTGGGATTTGCCGTTGGTATCGTTATCCTGGGAACGGTATTCGGTACTATCGAGCTGAACACCATGAT
This sequence comes from Eubacterium sp., assembly GCA_021769545.1. Next base: position 796 of record JAETSS010000152.1, on the reverse strand, counting down.
ACTCGTAGGCTCTGTATACGGTGATCTCATCGCTATACCTGCAGCATTCTTCGCATTCGCGGGAATCACAAAGGCTGCACAGATGCCGTTCAACAGCTGGCTTCTGGGAGCGATGGTGGCGCCGACTCCGACATCGGCTCTGCTGCACTCATCGACCATGGTAAAAGCAGGCGTATTCATGATAATCAAGCTGTCGCCTGTACTGGGCATGAGCAACTTCGCAGGCATCATGACTATGATGGTAGGAGGAATCACATTCCTGATGGCATCATTTGCGGCTATATCGCAGAGCAATGCCAAGAGGGTACTTGCATATTCGACTATAGCAAATCTGGGACTGATCGTAACCTGCGGAGGAATCGGAACCGCAGAAGCCGTATGGGCTGGCGTTATGCTGATCATATTCCACGCTGTTACCAAGTCACTGCTGTTCTTATGCGTTGGAACCGCAGAACACAATATCGGAAGCAGAGACATCGAAGACATGGATGGTCTCTTTGTAAGAATGCCTAGACTGGCAGCATTCATGATGATAGGTATCGCAGGAATGTTCCTGGCTCCTTTCGGTATGCTGATCTCCAAGTGGGCCGCAATGACGTCCTTCGTGGATTCCGGAAATATCCTGCTGGTCGGCATCATCTGCTTCGGAAGTGCCGTTACGGCATTCTACTGGATCAAGTGGATGGGTAAGCTTTCCGCTATCGTTGCCAATGAAAAGAACATACAGCAGAACGTACATAAAGAAGAATGGTTCGTACAGGGAACTCTTGTAGGACTCACCATACTGGTATGTCTT
>JAETSS010000151.1 GCA_021769545.1 Eubacterium sp. | reverse complement strand
TGATGAGATCGGTCTTATCCTCCATAGGCTCCGTCCTTACCTGAGCCGCGATAACGCTGTATTCCGTGTCATCTCCCGTGATAAGGTGGATCACCTTATTGAGCTGGTTGTCGATAAATTCCGCAGCTCCGCTCTGAGGTGCTATGAATCTGATACCCATGCCGATGACTTCCACCGCCAGGATAACGATAAGTACTATAAGGATTATCTTAAGTACGATCCTTCCCTTGCCGCCGCCTTCTTCAACGTCGTCTTCGACCTCGTCGGAAACTACGTTATCAAATGCTTCGTCACGCTTTTTCAGGATCTTGGCTTCCTTTGCTCTTTCCTTTTCGAGACGCTTCTGTTCCTTGGCTCTCTGTCTAAGCTCTTTCTTGGAAAGCTGTGATTCATCTACGTCGTCGTAGAATCCGTCTCCGTAGAAATCATCCATTTCCGGCTTCTGACCTTCGCCGTTTTCTCTCTGCTGTCTCTGTCTGTTTATGTAATTGGCAGCTTCTTCGTTGCCGTAATTATCGAAATCGTTGGCTGCGGCTGCCTGACTGAATGTATTCTTGTCTCCTACTACGACTGTCTCATTGAGCTGTGCATTCTTGTCTACAGGGAAAGCCGCTCCCAGATCGCTGCCTGCCTGGATCGTATCGCTCATTTTAGGCTCCGGTACTTCCGGCGCAGGTGCTGCTTCCGGTTCTTCTGCCTTAGGCTCGTCCAGATCGTTTACGCTTTCAAACTGCATGAGAAGATCGTCTATGCTGTCTTCTTCGCCTGCCTTGGCGCTTTCCTCTCTGAAATCCATCGGCTGTGCGTCGCTGATTTCCACGGCTTCCGCAGGCGCTACTTCCGCTGCTGCCGTCTGTCCTGCTGCTGCGGCTGCATCGAGACTGTTGAAAAAGTCTTCATCGCTTGCCGGCGCAGGCGTAGTTTCCTTGGATGCGATTATGGTCGCATCGCTGAGTCCTGCCATTATTGCAGCCTTGTCCACTACTCTTGTATTCTCGATGCCGTTGTCGGAAAGCATAGTCTCTCTTCCGGTAACAGGCGCTGTTTCCTGTACATCGTCCATGAGATCGCTTATGTCGCTTACCGGCGTCTCAGGCTCCTCAGCTGCCGCTTCCTGAACTACCGGTTCCTGGATCTTTGCTTCTTCTTCGATCTCCGGTGCCGGTTCTTCCTGTATCTCCTGCTCTGCAGGCTTAACAGCTTCAAGCTCGGCGAAGAAGGCTTCTCTTGCCTTTGCCATTTCATCTATCTGGCTCTTTGTAGCCTGATGAGCTTCTTCCACTTCGCGTCTGCCTGCATCCTCCTTGATAAGGTCGATGCCGTCTCTCATTGCAGCTACTGCTGCCTTTATCTTGGCAGCCTCTTCGTCCTTCATCCTTACGGTCTGTTCTATGACCTTGCGGACTTCCTCTTCCGCTACTGCCTGATTGGCTTCCGCATCTATTTTTCTTCTTTCTTCTTCAAGACGTCTCTGGGCTTCAAGTGCCTCGAGTCTCTGTTTTTCCTGATTTGCTTTGAACTGAGCCTCTGCTTCGGCCGCAAGACGTGCTTCCTGCTGTGCCCTTATCTTGGCAGCCTCCTGTGCAGCCTTAAGATCCGCCTCTGCCTTGAGACGTGCTTCCTCTGCAGCCTTTACCTTGGCTTCGGCTTCAGCCCTGAGCCTTGCTTCTTCCTCGGCACGTAATCTAGCTTCTTCCTCGGCTCTTCTCTTAGCTTCCGCTTCAGCCTTTATACGAGCTTTTTCCGCTGCTTCAGCAGCTTCCTCTTCTTTTCTTCTGGCGATCTCTCTGAGACGTGCGGCTTCTTCTTCGGCTCTTCTTCTGGCTTCTTCTTCAGCCTTGATCTTTGCCTCTGCCTCCGCCTTTATCCTTGCTTCCGTTTCCGCTGCGATCCTGTCTGCTTCCGCTTTTCTTGCAGCCTCTTCTTCAGCTGCTTTCTTAGCATTGGCCTCAGCTTCTGCTGCCAGCCTTGCAGCTTCCTCTGCCTTGAGCTTTGCTTCCTCTTCGGCGGCCTTACGAGCCTCCTCTATTGCAGCAAGTCTCGCTTCTTCCTCCTGCCTCTTGGCTTCCTTCTGTGCCTCCTGAGCTGCTATGCGTTCCAGCACATCGGATTCAAATGCCTTTGGCTGATAAGGCTTCACGATGCCTTCTCTTTCCAGAAATGCATCCATGGAAGGGTCCTCCGGTCTCGACTTGAATCTTTCGTTTGCAAGTTCCTCCGCCTTCGAAAGCTCATGTTCTATGGCGTTTCCGGACTTTACCTTTTCATATTCTCTGTTGAGAAGCTGCTGGAACTCCTCGTTTTTCTTATTAAAAGTATAGAATTTATCTATCCTGTCTGCCGCGCTTAATGTCTCAGGCTCTTCTTTGCCTGCGATATCACTGAATACAGCATTTTCTATCGAATCGCTTTTTAAAGGTTCCTGAGCAGGGATTTCCACACTGCCCTGCTGACCGTCCGATATCGGAGCCGTCTCCACGTTTCTTGACGGCACATCCGGTATATCGTTAGGATCTGCATTCCAGTCAAAGTTTATATCTTCTGTTTTTTCGGTAGACTGTCCCGGATAATCTTCCACATGCCAGTCGAATTCTTCCAGGAATGGTCTTCTGGAAGCTTCAGCTTCAACGCCGGTCTGTGCTTCTACCGATGGAGCCGGTGTCTTCTCCGGTTCCGCCGCTGCAGTTGTAATTGCTGCAGCCGCATCAGACTGCTTCGGCGCTTCGGCTGTTACCGGAGTTCCGCAGTGACTGCAAAATCTTGAGCCTTCCGCAATCTCGTTTCCGCAATTATTACAATACATATGTTCCTCCTTCTGGATGTTATTCTTTAATCAGCGTTTCTAATTCAGATGCTGTATATTTCTTACCACTTCTGCCTACATCGTAGCCCATCTGCTGTCTGTGCGATGCACTGTCTTCCGTGTCGTTTTCCTCTGCTTCGCAATCCATTTTGTCTATGAAGTCCAGGCTGATCTCGTCGACCGGTGCCGCTTCCTGATCTTCACTTCGCTCTTCGTCTTCTCCATATTCAGCGATGAGCTTTCGGATATCTGCTATGTTATCGGATATACTGTCAGACACCTCTTCCTGTTCTTTCTCCTGCGGCGCCTGTGACTCCCCGGGCACTTCGTGCTCCCGGAGCCCGATCTCCATGATGTCTTTCAGATCTTCAATATCATCGGAATCATCGAGGCTATCGAAACCGTCGAGACCATCAAGGCCATCGTGGCTATCATTGAGTCCGTCGACACCGTCCTCACGGATGCCGATATCTTCCTCATACCTGACTTCCTCCGGTTTGGCCGCAACAGATCCGTCTGTTACCGGCTCCCCGGGCAGCTCCTCAGGTTCGGTCTGCCCTGCAGCATACACGCTGCCCCGGATGATATCGCCCGGGCCGTCTTTATATTCTGTATTTTCTTCCGGCTCTGCCGCTTTTTCTCTTAATGCCTCTAATGCTTCGTTTTCTTTGTCGCTCCGGACTCTGTTCTCCTCGTCTCTTACCCAGCCAAAGGGATCATAGCTCCGCTTTTTCCTCGGCTTTACCGGCATGCTCTCGGCTATTACGGCATCCATGTACGAAATATCTCTGCCATCCTTCTTCCGATCAGCAAAGCTCCCGGCATCCTCCGTCAGCGTATCTGCGGAAAGCCCCTGCGTAAGCCTTTCCAGATTCTCCTCTATAGCCCTGATACTGTCGGTACGCATTTCCGATTCCCGTTTCCATACCATAAACGTAACGACGCATACCGCAACAAAAAAAACTAATGCAACAACAACTACTACTATAATTGTCGTCATGTAATTTCTCCTAACCAGTGTGGTTCTGTTATAACAAAGTCGGCTTTGCCTATCCTAATTCAGCAGTCGGCTTTGTTGAAATTCCGGAAATATCGCAAAATAATATTTCCTACATTGTAAAATATCGGTTTATTGCACATCTATACGGTTATACAGTCTTATTTATTATACTATATGCAGGGGACAATTTCAAACGTATATGCAA
>JAETSS010000150.1 GCA_021769545.1 Eubacterium sp. | reverse complement strand
TGGAGCTTGCTCGGCTGAAAAAGCGTCTTGCCACATCCATGAGGGGCCATAAGCTCATGAAGGACAAACGAGACGATCTGATGAAGAGATTTCTTGAGCTGATAAGGGAAAACATGGAGCTGCGGCAGGAGCTCGAAGAAAAGATGAGCGACGTGTATGCCGGCTTCGTCATTGCAGGCGCAATGATGGACGACGATGTTTTGCAGGAAGCGCTGATGCTACCTCAGAGACATGTGACAGCGACGGTGGAGACCGGAAACATCATGAGCGTCAGGGTACCGGATTTTCACTTTGACGATGACCGGTCATCGCCCGGCAATATATATCCATATGGATTCGCATTCACATCCTCGGAGCTGGATGCATCCGTCGACGCACTCAACAGAGTTCTGCCGCTGATGCTGAAACTGGCCCGGGTGGAGAAGACAGCCCGGCTGCTGGCGGAGGAGACGGAGCGGACGAGACGCAGGGTAAACGCGCTGGAATATGTTCAGATACCTACGTTGCGGGAAACGATAAAAAGTATTACAATGAAGCTGGATGAAAATGAGCGCGGCAATCTTGCAAGGCTCATGAAGGTCAAGGATATGATGATCGCCGCAAAGCGGCAGAGCCCGGCTGATATGTAAAGGCGCAGGTATCGGAAGGGAGAGTAAAGATGGCTGACGGTAAGAAGATCATATCCGTGGGGATGTCGGCATGCGGCATAGCTGCGGGAGCAAGACAGGTGATGAACTCCTTTGCCAGAGAGATAAGGACGAGGGGCATCAGGAACGTAGAGCTGAACATGATAAGCAGCGTCGGGATGTGCGAGCTCGAACCCATAGTCCAGGTACGCGATGAAGACGGGACTGTGACGGGATATATAGAGATGGATGAAGAGAAGGCCGCCCACGTCATAGACGAGCATATACTGGGTGGCAGGATTTGTAAGGAGTATACGACAGATGTATAAGATAGAGAGATTTGTAGGCAACAGTCATGTGGGAGCGGACGGCAGGCTCACTCTGGGAGCAGCCGTCGATTTTATGCAGGACTGCAGCGGATTTCAGCTTGACAATGAAAAAGAGCTGAGCAGATATTTCAGGCAGCATAATGTGACGATGTTTCTGGTTTCCAGACAGATAAACATCCATAAGCCTGTATTTTACGGAGAAAAGGTGGAGGTCGTGACCACCATATACCAGCTTAAGAACAGCTACGGTTTCAGAAATACCAACATATACGATGAGGACGGAAATGTCAGGATATCGTCGTATGCGGGAGGGGCCTTCATAGATCTTGAGCGGCGCAGGGCAACGACGGTGCCGGAGGAGATCGCGGCCACCGTTCCAATGGAAGAAAAGTTCGAAGGTATGGAATATCTTCCAAGGAAGATACGTCTGCCGAGGAAGACGGGCGAAAGCGGCGGCACGGATCCCGATATCATGGAGGGAATGAAGGTCTGCAGGTATCATATAGATAAAAATGCGCATATGAACAATTCCAAATATCTGCAGCTTGCCCAGGAATGCATACCGGAGGCCTTTCCGATAGCTACGGCCCGGATCGAATACAAGACGGCGGCAAAGCTGGGAGATGTGCTGATACCGTATACATATCATTTGGATGACGGGATCACGATAGTATCGCTGCAGGACGGAAACGGCGGCGTGTTTGCGAATGTGGAGTTCAGGAAGTGATGTGGGTCTCTGTTTACTTTTGATGGATGTTCCTCTTGTACTTGAAAAATGCTCTTTCCATATATATAATAAATATCGTCTATCAAAAAGGAGAGGAATCATACAATGGAAAGAGAATCGTTCAAGTCACGGCTGGGATTTCTGCTGGTAAGCGCCGGCTGTGCGATAGGAATAGGCAATGTGTGGCGTTTCCCATACGTTGCGGGTGCCAACGGCGGCGGTATATTCGTGCTTTTTTATCTGCTGTTTTTGGTCTGCATGGGAGTTCCGGTGCTGACTATGGAATTTGCCGTGGGAAGGGCAAGCCGCAAGAGCGCCGTACTTGGTTATAAAGCGTTGGAGAAGCCCGGTCATAAATGGCATATACACGGCTGGTTCTGTATACTTGGCTGTTATCTGCTGATGATGTATTATACGACCGTTTCGGGCTGGATGATAGGATATTTCTTTAAATTCCTGTCGGGCACATTTACTGCGGGAATGGACGCAGATTCCGTGGGCAGTGTATTCAATGAGCTGCTGGCGTCACCTGAGGAGATGACGGGCTGGATGCTGCTGATAGTGATCATGGGGTTCCTGCTCTGCAGCTTTGGACTGCAGAAGGGTCTCGAGAGAATCACGAAATTCATGATGGTGGCGCTGCTGATACTGATCGTCGTCCTGGCCGTACATAGTCTGATGCTTCCGGGAGCACGAGAGGGACTTTCCTTCTATCTGCTGCCGGACCTCGAAAATGTTGCACAGACAGGCATAGGCAACGTCATAGCGGAGGCCATGAATCAGTCATTTTTCACACTCAGTCTCGGTATCGCCGCTATGGAGATATTCGGAAGCTACATGAGCAAGGATCATACACTTTCGGGAGAGGCTGTGAGGATATGCGGCCTTGATACATTCGTTGCGATAATGTCAGGTCTCATCATCTTCCCTGCATGTTTTTCATTCGGGGTACAGCCTGATGCAGGTCCGTCGCTGATATTCGTGACGTTGCCTAACGTATTCGTCAACATGGCGGGCGGCAGGATCTGGGGAACACTGTTCTTCCTGTTCATGACTTTCGCCAGCTTTTCGACCATCATGGCGGTATTCGAGAATATAATATCCTTCTGCATGGATACCTTCGGCTGGGACCGCAGAAAGACGGCCCTTATCAATGGCGTGATCATAGCTGTAGCCAGTCTGCCGTGCGTGCTGGGATTCAATATCTGGGGCGATATAGGCATCATCGGCGGAAGAAACGTACTGGACACCGAGGACTTCCTGGTGAGCAATCTGCTGCTGCCGCTGGGTTCGCTGGTATATCTGCTGTTCTGTGTCAGCCGCTGGGGCTGGGGCTTCGATAATTATATTGACGAAGTCAACACCGGAAACGGACTTAAGATGAAGAGATGGCTGAAACCGTATTTTCAGTTCGTGCTGCCGTTGCTGATCATAATAATACTGATACGCGGACTTATATAATATGATAATAAGGAGGGAAAAGGATGACAGATAAAGCAATAAACGAAATAAAGGTAGAAAACGGCGATATCACGAAGCTGGATGTGGAGTGTATCGTAAATGCCGCAAATAAAACGCTGCTGGGCGGCGGAGGCGTAGACGGAGCCATCCATCGTGCCGCGGGCCCCGGTCTGCTGAAGGAGTGCAGGACTCTCAATGGATGTGAGACTGGTCAGGCCAAGATCACTAAAGGCTATGATCTGAAAGCCGGTCATGTGATCCACACCGTAGGGCCCATATACTCGGGAAGCGACAGAGACCCGGAGCTGCTTTCTGACTGCTATCGCAATTCCCTTGAGCTTGCAAAGGAAAACGACATCCACAGCATAGCGTTTCCTGCCATATCCACGGGAGTTTACGGATATCCCAAGGAGGAAGCCGTTCCCATCGCCGTGAAAACGGTAAAGGACTGGCTTGAGGCGAATCCAGGCTATGAAATGTCGGTGATAATGTGCTGCTTCGATAAATACACGGCGGATATGTATGAAGCATGCATTTAAACGGTAGAGCCGGGAATAATCCCGGCTGCGTTCATCATCTTATCAAATACTTTTCGAAACATATTATTGCGGTGAACGCAATTTTTTTTTGCCTGCTCATTGAGATACCTCCGATTCACAAACTCATTTTCTTGTTTTGCAGGCACCATTCCCTATAACCGTATAAGGAGGGCTATCTTTTGTAATGACTGCGCCTGCTGTGACAACCACCCATTCCACGATTGTAATACTTCCTTGACCTTGGAAATGACAGCCGGAATTGATGAAAACATTTTTATGATGAAAATGTTTTTTCAAAGTCCGTGTAAATTTGCAAAATTATCATAACTTG
>JAETSS010000149.1 GCA_021769545.1 Eubacterium sp. | reverse complement strand
ATCCGCTATATGTCTTCTCAAAAATCCGAGGCTGTCGAATACCACCTTGTTTTTATCCGATACTATCAGTATGAGATCTCCGTCTGATGCTCCCATATGATCTGCTATCGCCTTAAGCTGCTCCGGCGTGAAGAACTTGTTTACGGATGAGGAAACTCCGTCTGCCGTGACCTTCATCCATACCATGCCCTTTGCCCCATAGCTCTTTACAGCCTCCGTAAGCTTATCTATCTTCTTTCTCGTATAGCTTCCCGCAGCGCCTGTGATGCAGATGCCTCTTACGCTTCCGCCGGATGCGATGGCATCGGTGAACACCTTGAACTCGCAGTCACTAACGAGCTCTGTGATGTCCTGCAGCTCAAAGCCCACTCTCGTATCGGGCTTATCGCTTCCGTATCTGGTCATGGCTTCGTCGTATGTCATCCTCGGGAACGGAGTCTGTATATCGATGCCCTTCATCTCCTTGAATACTCTCTTGAGATAGCCTTCCTGTATCTCGATGACATCGTCAACGTCCACGAAGGACATCTCCAGGTCTATCTGCGTGAATTCAGGCTGTCTGTCGGCACGAAGGTCCTCGTCTCTGAAACACTTGACGATCTGCATATATCTGTCGGTGCCTCCCACCATCAGAAGCTGCTTGAACATCTGCGGCGACTGAGGCAGCGCATAGAATCTTCCCTGATTTACCCTGCTTGGAACGAGGTAGTCTCTTGCTCCCTCGGGAGTCGATTTTATCAATACAGGCGTTTCCACCTCGGTAAATCCGTTTTCGGAGAAGTAATCTCTCGTCAGCTTGGCCAGATTATGTCTGAATGTGAGATTGTCCTGCATCTTCTTCTTTCTCAGATCAAGATATCTGTATTTCAGTCTCAGATTATCGTCTACGTTGTCATCATCCTTGATGTAGATAGGAGGAGTCTCCGCCTTGGAATATATGATGAGATCCTCTGCAAACACCTCGATATCTCCCGTAGGAAGATCCGGGTTCTTGGACTCTCTCTCCATTACCTTTCCCTTGATGCCTACGACGTATTCGCTTCTCAATGTATCTGCTCTGTCAAAGAGCTCCTGAGGTATCTTATCGTTGAACACCACCTGAGTGATACCTGTCTTGTCGCGAAGGTCGCAGAATATAAGGCCGCCCAGATTTCGCCTTTTCTGCACCCATCCGTTGAGAACGACATCCTGTCCTATATTTTCTTTTCTCAAGTCTCCGCACATGTGACTTCTCTTATAAATACTCATTGTTCCGTCTCCTGCTCTTAAATCATTTCAATAATTCATCTATGATGGATTCCATCGGGACCGTTACCTGCTGTGACGTCGCCATATCCTTGATGGCGAAGCTGTTCTTCTCAAGCTCGTCCTGACCTATTACCACCGTCTTTGCCGCCTTTATCCTGTTGGCGTATTTGAACTGGTTCTTGATATTGCGTCCCATGATGTCCATCTGAACGCTGACTCCCTGCTGTCTCAACTGTCTCATCAGCTTGAGTCCTGCAGCCTTGGCCTCATCGCCCATAACTGCGATGAACACGTCCGCTCCCGCAGGCTCGGGTATCTCGACTCCGCAGCCCTCCATTGTAAGGAGCAGTCTTTCCTTACCGAGACCGAAGCCTACTCCCGGCGTAGACGGACCTCCGATCTCCTCAACGAGATGATCGTATCTTCCGCCGCCGCAGACCGTTCCCTGAGCTCCGATCTTGGTGGTGACGAATTCGAATGCCGTCTTGGTATAGTAGTCGAGACCTCTTACGATCCCGGGATCTACCGTGTATTCTATTCCCATGGCATCAAGATTGCTCTTGAGCTCCTCGAAGGCATCTCTGCAGTCGTCGCAAAGATAATCCAGCATCATAGGCGCGCCCTGCACCAGCTCATGACATACAGGTGACTTGCAGTCCAGTATCCTCATAGGGTTCCTGTCGAATCTGTCCTTGCAGGTATCGCAAAGCTCATCGTACTTGGGCTCAAGGAATTTTCGGAGCGCTTCTCTGTGGTTCTTCCTGCATTCCGGACATCCCACGCTGTTTATCCTAAGCTCTATATCCGTTATTCCCATTTCCGTAAGGAAATCGTTGGCGAGGCTGATTATCTCGGCGTCGGCCATCATGTCGTTTGTCCCGAAGGTCTCTATACCGAACTGGTGGAATTCCCTCAGTCTTCCCGACTGGGGCTTCTCGTATCTGAAACATGGGATGTTGTAATAGAATTTACTTGGCTGTACTCCCGCATAGAGCTTGTGCTCCACATAGGCCCTTACTACCGGGGATGTGCCTTCCGGCTTGAGGGTTATATTTCTCTTGCCGTAATCCTGAAAGCTGTACATTTCCTTCTGGACTATATCGGTAGTATCTCCCACGCCTCTCTGGAACAGCTCCGTATGCTCGAACACCGGCGTCCTCATTTCCTGAAAGCCGTATTTCCTGCATATCTCAGCAAATGCGTCTTCTATATAATGCCACTTATACGCCTGTTCGGGGAGCATATCCTTTGTACCCTTAGGTGCATTTGTCAACATATTTCTACCTCCAAAAGTTTTTTTCTTTTCTCTCTATCATCTCTTCTATTCTGTCGATGTATATCTGATAATTTGAAACGTTGGCGACTCTCTCCAGCCTGTTCTCATCCGGGAAATACACCTTGCTCATTCCTCCGGCTCCCAGAGCCAGTATGGACTGCGCCTCTTCCATGATCCTTATATTGTAGACCGATACGCTGTCGTTTCTGCAAAAGCCCAGATTCTCGGTATTGCCTGACGTATGCTTCTGCCTGTAGAGGTAATACGGTCTGTAGCCTCTGTCCCTGAGATATCCGAGAGCATATGTCAGCATCCTGTCGCATATCTCCTGATTCCTGTAGTTGAACTCCTGATCCAGCTCCTTGAGTCTCGATGCTCTTTTCACGGCCAGAGTATGGAGTGTTATATTCTCCGCTCCCATTTCCGTTATCTCATGTACGCTGTTTTTAAAGTCTTCGAAGCTCTCCTGTGGAAGCCCCGCTATCAGGTCGGCGTTGATGCATCCCATGCCGGCCCTGTATGCCATGTCGAAGGCCTTCCTCGTCTCGTCCGCCGTATGTGCCCTTCCGATGAGTTCAAGTGTCTCATCCTTCATGGTCTGAGGATTTATGCTTATCCTGCCGACACCTGCGTTTTTCATTACAGCCAGCTTTTCGTCGGTAAAGGTGTCAGGTCTTCCCGCCTCGACGGTAAACTCCTTTACGCCGTCCATATCGAAGGAGGAATTCACCTTATCCAGCAGCTCCCCCAGCTGTTCTTCATCGAGGGTGGTCGGCGTGCCGCCTCCTATATATACCGATTCAAGATAATAGCCCTTTTCCTTTACCTTCTGTGCGCAGTATCCGATCTCTCTGTGGAGAGCTTCCAGATACCTGTCTATCTCGCTCTTTGCCACCTGATTCGATGTAAAAGAGCAGTACAGACATCTTGTGGGACAGAACGGTATGCCTATATACATGCTGAGGCTCTCCCTGCCGGGAACGCCTGCCGTCTTTCTCTGATACGAGAGCGTGTCCATGACCAGACTGCGCTTTGACGGATGCACCAGATATCTTTCCGCAAGTATCCTGTCGGTCTCCTCCATATCGCCGCAGCTATCGTAAAGCTCTCCCGTCAGCTTAACAGGTCTGATGCCCGTCAATATCCCCCATTTGGGACTTTTGCCCGTGTATTCCTGCAGGCTGCGGTAAAGCTCCCGTTTGAGCCTGTCCTTATCGCCGTCAAAGGTGAAGATACGGCAGCCGTCTTCATCAACGCCGCTGCATATCTCATAATCGCCCGGCGGAAGGAACACCTTTATCAGTTCCTCGTATTGATTTGTATTTTCCACACCGTCCAGTCTGCATCTATACAAAAGGGTTGTTCTCCTTTTCAAATCCTATGGTCGTAGCGCCCATATGACCCGGCAGTACATTGGTTTCGTCCGGCAGTACGAAAAGCTTTTTATGGACTGCATCCGACAGATCCCTGAAAGAGCCTCCCGGGAAATCCGTCCTTCCTAT
>JAETSS010000148.1 GCA_021769545.1 Eubacterium sp. | reverse complement strand
TCCATTTGTCCACCTGATTTTCGTTTACAAGGCTGGCAAGACCTATAAGCTGTGCTTCCGTAGATATCTCGTATGTATCCTTCGGAATTTCATAGTCGAACCATGACGTATCCTTCTGGACATATACAGCGGTAGATTCAATTTTATCGCTGTCTGTATGTTTGGCGGCAAATGAAACCGGAGCAGCCGCAAGACTACTCATGGCAAAAACTAAAGTTACTGATAAAATTGTCAATCGTTTCATTGCTGTTATTTCCTTTCTTTTCGTTCCAATTCCCATTCCATGTCTTTGACAAGATCCCTTTTTACATTCATTTTATGTCCGGCGTAAAGCTGCGTCGTCGTCACCTGCTCATGATCCAGCAGCGCCTGAACGTCGAAAATGGAGTTTCCGCGTCCTATGAGGCTGGTAGCTGCCGTGGCTCTCAGCTTATGCGGACTGTAGCCTGCGCTTCTCGATGTGGAAAGTCCTATGGACGTATATTTCTTCACAAGCTGGCGTATCTGGCGCTCTGTCATCCTTTTACCCTGCAGGGAAAGGAAGAGCGCATCACGATGTACCTCGTCCAGTGCTTCATCGGAAACACGTTCGTTTTCGATATAATCGGTCACGACCTCCGTTACCGATTCATTGAGCGGCATTGCCACCTCCTTGTCGCGCTTCCTGTATATCTTGAATTCACCGCGCGAAAAATTAAAGGAGGACACGTTGAGCTGCTGCAGCTCGAAAAGTCTAAGGCCGTATGTAAGGAACAGTATCAATATGGCCTTGTCACGTTTCTTCGTCTTGTTCCAGTATTGACGTTCTTTATCGGTGAGATGCGTTCCCGTAGAAACAGCATCCAGCATTATCATCACTTCGTCGTCCTGAAGAGCCTTTATCTCCCGTTCGCCGGCCTTGGGCACCTTTATCGGGTCAAAACCGTCGGTTATGTTCTTTTCCACAAGCTCATCTCTGTAGAGCTGCTTGAACATCACGGAAAGAGAGGATTTTTTCCTTGCCAGCGTCTTATTGCTGTTTTCATATACGACGACCTCGTTGTCCTTCTCTACCGAATACCGTCTGCAGTAGTCTATGAAGACATTTACATCCACCGCTTTTATTTTATTAAATTCTTCCAGTTTTATGTCAGATATATTCACGGCCGAAGTCAGATCGGTCTCTTCTATTAAATATCGACAGAAAAACCTGATATCATTTAAATATGACAGTCTTGTCGTAGGAAGAACATTCCCGCGAAGATAAGCAAAAAAACCCTTTAGAAATTTCGGCAGTTCATTTTGTATTTCTTCGCATTTTGACACGATCTCATGCTCTCTGAGCACTACGTTATCAGGCCTGTCACTTTTGTTGTGAAGCTTTATCTGCTTTTTTGAATCCATGATATTATTACCTCTGCGGCATGCTCGTCACTGTCAAAATCCGAAATATTGTACCAGTTCATTTTATCATATCTTCTAAACCACGTTAACTGTTTTTTAGCGTAATGCCTCGTATTTTTTTTGATTGTGTCGATAGCCTCTTCTCTGGAATATGCTCCTGCGAAATACTGCATCACTTCCTTGTAGCCTATGCCCTTCATGGATATGTTGTCCGGTGTAAGTCCCATATCCATGAGACCTTTTACCTCTTCAAACAGTCCCTGCTCCACAAGCACGTCTACCCGCCTGTTTATCCTGTCGTAGAGATCTTCTCTGTCTCGTGTGATGCCTATCAGGAGCACATCGTAATCCGAAGTCTTCCTGCTTATATCGCGAAACTGCCTTACCCTTCCCTCGCCTTCTCTGATGCGCTCCAGCGCTCTCACTATCTTCTTGGTATTATTGGGATGGATACATGAAGCTGCCTGAGGATCCAGCTCCTTCAGCATATCGTGTACGGCGCCGCTCCCCTGTTTTTCCGCCATATCCATGAGTCGGTTTCTGTATTCCGTATCTCCGGGGGCTGCCGAAAAATCCATTTCATATATCAGGGAATTAAGATAAAGTCCAGTGCCTCCCGAGACCACCGGCAGCTTTCCTCGTGAAGATATATCGCTGATGGCAGCCTTTGCAAGCTTCTGATATTCCGCAACGGAAAAGTCGTCCCTCGGATCTATTATATCCACCAGGTGATGCTTCGCCTGCTTCATTTCCTCCGGCGTAGGTTTTGCACTCCCGATATCCATGAATTTATAAAGCTGCATGGAATCGCAGGAGACTATCTCTCCGTCGAATTCATTGGCGATCCTGATGGCGAATTTTGTCTTTCCTGCGGCGGTGGGTCCCGCCACTGCAATGATTTTGTTCATATCGGTCAACTTTTTATACCCTTTTGAATAATTTTTCTATCTCATATTTCGTCATTCGTATAAACGTAGGTCTGCCGTGGGGGCATGAAAACGGATTGATGCAGCCTGCCAGATCCTTTATCAGGGCATCTATCTCCCGGTCCGTCAGGAAGTCGCCGCCCTTGACGGCGCTCTTGCATGATCTCATTATTATCCGCTCCAGCGTAGCCTTGTTGGTGAGATCCGGCTTATCCTCAAGCTCTTTGAAGAAGTCGCGGAGAAAGTCCTCCGCCTCCTTAAGCTCCATAAATGCCGGTATCTCACGGACGATATACGTATTGTTTCCGAAGAATTCTATATCGTAGCCCAGATCTCTGACATCTGCTATCCATGCATCCTCTGTCGCCGTCACGTTGACAGACACGTCGAAGCTGACAGGTATCAGCAGCTGCTGACTGAGCTTCTCTTCTCTGTTGTATTCTGCCAGCAGCTTCTCGTAAAACACGCGTTCGTGTGCCGCATGCTGATCGATCAGATAGAAATTGCTTTCATCCGAAGCTATGATATATGTATTGAAGACGGCTCCCATGTAATCCAGCTCACGAAAATCGAAATGCCTGTTTTTCGGAGCTGCCGGTCTCAGTGATATATCCGTGTCGGCCGTCTGCGTTTCAGATGTCTGCATATCAGGCTCATGAGCTCCCGTTTCATATTCCTGCACCTTCGCTGCAGATGTCCGCGCTTCCGATCCTGATGTCTGCACCTTATCCTGCGCAGTTTCATTCACCGCATCATCCGCCTTGACAGCCTCACGGCGCATGTTGGACAATAATTTTTTTATGTCAACCTGTTCTTCCTTAAGAGAAAATTCATCCGCTTCCGCTGTGGAATGCCTTTTATCAGATCGTCCGGACAGTTCTTTCTTTGCTGCCGCAGATTTTTCCCTCGCGTCTGCAGCTTCCGTCTTGCCGCCCTCTTTATATGAAAAAGTCTCTTCCTTCACCGACCTGATATTTTCCATCCTTATCTGCGGGAGAGCCTCTTTGACGTTCAAAGCGCCCTTTACAGCCTCCCTTACGAAGTCCTGCACCTCGAAATCATCGTCGAAGCGTATCTGCTTCTTTGTGGGATGTACGTTGACGTCCAGCCTTTCCGGAGGCATGCTGAGGAAAAGGAAGGCAAGGGGGAATCTCCCGGCGAACAGCTTCTCTCTGTATCCGTCCTCCAGAGCCTTTTCCAGTACCTTGCTGGAAACGATCCTGCCGTTGACGCAGAATATCTGTTTGCTTCTTGAAGGCGCAGACGATGACGGTGCGGATACGAAACCCTTGAGCAGAAAGCCGTCCCTGCTGCTTTCCACGGGGAGCAGATCTCTTCCCACATCGCTGCCGTATACGCTTATGATATTGTTGAGTATATTGCCGTTGCCCCGCGTCGAAAACACGCTGCGCCCGTTGTTTATCATATTTATCTTGACGTCGCCGTAGGCAAGGGATATCCTCGATACCATGTCTACGATACGTCTCGTCTCCGAACTGTCGGAGGCCAGAAATTTCTGTCTGGCAGGAACGTTATAAAACAGATCACGGACTGTGACGGTAGTTCCCTCAGGACAGCCGATGGCAGTGTTTTCCATGACCTGACTTCCCTCGATGACTATCTTACGCCCCGTCTTGGCGTCTGCCGTCTTGGTTATCAGCTCTACCCGCGCAACGGCACAGATGCTTGCCAGAGCCTCACCGCGAAATCCCAGTGTCCTGATGGCGTCAA
>JAETSS010000147.1 GCA_021769545.1 Eubacterium sp. | reverse complement strand
TATGGAGCTAAAAGCGACTGTTGCAGAGAAGATAAAGTCTATGGATGACGGAGACGGAATGATGGTGTTTACCGATCTTTTCGGAGGAAGCCCGAGCAATTCCGTTGCGGCCAATCTGAGAGATCTCAAGTTCAAGGCCTTTACAGGTCTTAATCTGCCGATGCTCATAGAGTGCATAAACATGAGAGAGGATATGGACCTTGAGGAGCTGACAGATCACCTTAGAGAAGTGGGAAAAGACGGAATCAAAATACTTAATGAAATATACAAAGCATGATAATGGCAGAAAGGAGGTAAAATATGTCAGATATCAAGTACAGAGTGGACAGCAGACTGATCCACGGTCAGGTTATTGCGAGATGGTCGGTAAAATACGGAACACAGCAGATCATAATAGTGGACGATCTGTTGGCGGAAGACGATTTTATGAAGGACATCTATGTTATGGCAGCGCCCGAAAACATCTCCGTAGAAATATGGAAGGTGGAGGAGGCAGCCGAAAAATGGGCAGGAAATGCAGCAGAGGGAAAGAATACCCTGGTGCTGTTCAAGGATGTCGCACACGCATTGAAACTTATGAGAAGCGGAGTTGCTATCGACGCGCTTCAGATCGGAGGACTGCCTAGCGGAGCGGGAAGAAAATTAGTGTACAAGACCATTTCACTCAGCAGTGAAGATTATGAAGATCTCGATGAAATGGTATCAAACGGCACCGATGTATTCTTCCAGATGCTGCCAGAGGAAGATCCGTTCCCATATGAAAAAGTAAAACGATAGAGAAGGAGAAATGAGTTGTCATGGATATTAGTTTATTATTGTTCGCATTATTTACAGGTATCTATTACTGGTTTACTTTCTCGGTAATCGGATACACGTTTTCGGATGCATTCTTCTCCCCTGTAGTTACGGGATTCGTTCTCGGACTCATACTGGGAGACGTCAGCACAGGGCTTATACTGGGAGCTACGATACAGCTCATCTACATCGGTATAATCGGTGCAGGCGGCAACTGGCCTGCAGATGAATGTATGGCAACGCTCATATGCGTACCTCTTGCCATCAGGACAGGCATGTCCATAGAAGCAGCCGCTGCTCTGGCAGTGCCTTTGGGACTGCTGGGCGCATTCGTAAATAATGTATGGAGAGGCGGCAACACCGTTCTGGTACACTGGGCAGACAAATTTGCCGAGAAGGGTGATGAAAAGGGCGTCGCAAGATGCGGATTCCTGTACGCGATGATCTGGAGTTTCATCATAACCGTTCCGATCATGACTGTTGCCAACTACTTTGGCGCTTCGCTCATCGAGCCGGTACTGGATGTCATCCCTGAGTGGATCATGCATGCCTTCGAGATCGCAGGCGGAGTACTTCCTTGCCTTGGTATTGCAATGACCATAGGCCTGATAGGCAAGAAAAACAATTTCGCATTGTTCTTCATCGCATTCTTCATCGTAATATATTCGGGAGTAAATGTGATGTTTGCCGCAGTAATGGGAGTATGCCTTGCATTGCTCATGTTATACAACAGAAACAAGGGAGGCGCTGAGTTAAATGGAAAATAAAAATATAGAGGTAAAGGCAGAAGAAATGGAAGCTGTGCAGGACACAGCGGCAGAAGCGGAGGAGCAGGCTGTCGAAGAGATCCCCGCAATCACTAAAAAAGATGTAAACAAGTTGTTTTTCAGATGGTATGTAAGAGCTGAAATGTCAAACTCATTCGAAAGACTGCAGTCACTGTCATTCTGCTCGGCAATGGTACCGGCGCTGAAAAAGCTCTATCCCGATAAGGAAAAGAGAGCGCAGGCTCTCCAGAGAAACCTTCAGTTCTTCAATACAGAAGGTATCTTCGGAGCTGCGATCCACGGTACTACGCTGGCTATGGAGGAACAGAAGGCCAGAGGCGAAAACATACCTGACGAGATGATAACCAATATCAAAACAGGTCTTATGGGACCTATGGCAGGTATAGGAGATACCCTCACATGGGGCATCATCAGACCTATCCTGCTGGCGCTGGCAGCATCCTTTGCAATGCAGGGAAGCGCTCTGGGAGTAATATTCCCGTTCATATTCGTTATAATCACATATTTCATAGGTAACTACCTCTGCAATATGGGTTACAAGATGGGAAGGAACTCCATCAAGGAGATCCTTTCAGGAGGCAAGATCAACGACGTGATATACGCCGCGGGTATCGTGGGCGTGTTCATGATGGGAGCTCTTGCAGCAAGCTATGTGGATATAAGCACGCCGCTTTCCTTCTCCATAAACGGAGAAGAGATGGTAGTTCAGGACATGCTGGACGGCATCATCAAGGGACTGCTTCCATTGGGCTTCGTAATGGGATCATATTTCTTCCTTAAGAAATTCCCTTACAAAATATTACCGCTGCTTCTGATAATAGTAGCTGTATGCTTATTGGGATCATTGTTTGGAGTCCTTTAAAGAAAAAACAAGAGGCAGGTGTAAAATACCTGCCTCTGTAATAATGGAGAAGAATTGATGGATATCGAAAAACTGAAATCAAAAGCCGGAAAAGAGGTCGACGGATCGATGCCTCTTTTGAAGCAGGTGTCAAGATTCATATATGACAATCCCGAACTTGCATTCGAAGAAAGGAAGTCCTCGGGCAAGCTGGCGGATATACTTGAAGAACAGGGATTTACCGTAGAGAGAAATGCCGGAGGACTGGAAACGGCCTTCGTCGCATCGTATCTCAACGGAGTCGGCGCAGACGAAGAGCACGTATGCATAGGCATCACTGCCGAATACGATGCGCTGCCGGAGCTGGGACATGCATGCGGTCACAATCTTATCGCATCATCGTCGCTGGGAGCTGCTCTGGCGCTTAAAAGGGTCATGGAAGAAGAGGACATAAAAGGTGAAATCAGGCTTATAGGAACGCCTGCCGAAGAAGACGGCGGCGGTAAGATAATATTGATAGATAAAGGCGTGTTTGAAGGAGTTTCCGTGTGTATGATGATGCATCCTACCTCGGCGGTGACAAGGATCGCGGGAAACTGTCTCTCATCACACGGCATGAAAATAACGTGGAAGGGCAGATCGGCCCACGCCGAATCACATCCGGAGGACGGCATAAACGCTCTCGATGCGCTGCATATTTATTATACGGCAGTTTCGTGTCTGAGACAGCAGCTTCCCGACGATGTGCGGGTAGCACAGATAGTTCTTGAGGGCGGAAAAGAGGGCATGATCCCTGATACCGCTTCAATGAGTGTAGACATAGTATCGGAAGACAGGCACCTTGACAGCACCGTGGAAAAGATAAAGAAATGCGCCGAAGGAGCAGCCATAGCGTCAGGCTGTTCATACGAGATAGAGGACATCACGGGATATCTGGGCAGAAAACCCAACAGGACGCTGGAAAGGCTGTTCAGAAACAATTTCGGCATCATCGGAGAGCCTCTCATGGACGGCATGCCGGAGGACTACGGGACTACGGATTTCGGAAATGTCATGAGGGTAGTGCCTTCATGCAATCCGTACGTATCGCTGCTGCCGGAGAAAAAGATCTCGGGACATACGCAGCAGTTCAAGGAGCTGGCCATATCGGAGAGATCGGAATACGTCATAGAGATATCGGCCAAGGCCATAGCGTATTCAGCGCTGGATATCCTCACCGATGAAGAGACTTTAAGAGAAGCATGGAATGAATTCAACGAAAACTGAAATGCGGAGGCAGATGTTAGAGTATGAGAAAGGAAAAGAGTGAAGCAGGACTTATAGGACTTGGAGTCATGGGACAGGGCGTTGCTCTCAATATTGCGGGCCATGGATATTCTCTGTCCGTATACAACAGAAGCTGGGAAAAGACAGAAGTGCTGATGTCAAGAGCAGCAGGCTTAGATAACGGTGATATACTTCCGTGCCGCAGCCTTGAGGAGTTCGTGGCTTCCCTGGAAAGACCCAGGAAGATAATGCTGCTTGTCAAGGCGGGAGAGGTCACAGACAAGATGATAGGCTCCCTTATGCCGTTGCTGGATAGAGAAGATATAATAATAGATCTGGGAAACTCCTATTACGAGGATACGGAGCGCAGAGAAAAGGAGCTTGCGGAAAAAGGCCTGAGAT
>JAETSS010000146.1 GCA_021769545.1 Eubacterium sp. | reverse complement strand
AAAAATGGCGCAGGATGTATCAGTTCAATCCGATGATAGAAAGCGGCGCGCTGCTGGCTCTTTCCAGCGATGTTGTCACGTCGTACGAGATGCATAGGGCATATCCGTTCTTCGGGATGCAGGTGGCGGCAACGAGAGTCGATCCTGAGTTCCCGCTGGATGCTGATAAATATCCCGGCGGCATGAGACCTGACGAATCCGCGAAGCTGGACCTTCCTGCGCTGCTTCACGGCTATACCATCAACGGAGCAAAGCAGCTCAGATGGGATGATAAACTGGGGTCACTTGAAGCGGGAAAGATCGCCAATATGATCGTCATTGATAGAGACCCTTACGAAATCCCGATTGACGAATTGAAGGATATCCGGGTGGAGACCGTTATTTTCGATGGAAAGTTTATAAAGGGGGATTTATAATGGATAAGCTGTTCGATATGTCGGTTTTTCAGGAAAACGATATAGACATGGGAACTACGTGCAAAGGAGAAACTCTTGTAGCGCCCGGGGATAAAGGCGTTTTCAGCGGAGAGCGTTTAAATGGCGAGATCATTCCCATTGGAATGGGTGTGACCTATACTCCGGCCCCCGGCGTCAATGATATAGAGACTTCGATGCTGCTGCGCACCCATGACGGCGCACATATCATTATGGATATGCACGCATATTTCGATATCGATGCGGATAAGGAAGAGAAGCTTTCCCGCGGAGAAGCGGTATCGCCTGATGAGTATTACTATAAGGGAACGGTCAGCTTCAAGACGGGAGATGAGAGGTATAAGTGGCTGGAAAGAAAGGTCTGCATCTGCGAGCCCGTTATAGAAAGCTGGGAAAAGGTAAACATCGCGGTGTATATGGTGTGATGTGTAAAAATTACAAATAGATTGTTGGTTCATTTTAAAACAAGCCCGACGGACAGGTGACGGGACAGTATCGTCATTTCCGTTGGGCTTGTTTTTGTGTGGAGGACGATATTTCTTATTGACATTCCGATAAAATGCGATATAATTATGATATCAAAATGATATCATTTAAAAACAAAGACAGGTATAGCAGGAGGAGAACGAGATGGAAAACAACATAATAAAAAACAATATCACAGAGAAGGAATTACGCCCAATGCCGGGAATGGCGATGATGTTTATCTGCATAATAGGTATACTGGCAGGGATAGCCCTTTGCATAGTGGGGCCGGTATTTGCTTCAAACTTTATGATATCCGACGCAATGGGAGCGATATTTGTTATAATAGGGATACTGCTTATAATTGCATTTTGCATTTGTCTTGGCGGACTCAAGGTGATAAACCCCAATGAAGCCCTGGTGCTGACTTTATTCGGAAAATACCACGGGACAATCAAGAAGGACGGTTTTTTCTTCGTCAACCCGTTCTGCACAGGCTTCAACCCTACGGCACAGAGCGGACTTGAAGCTGCAGCGGCAGAGGTTGCAGACGTCATGAAAAAAGGCGGAAGCAGCAAGAAAGCTAAGACCGTAAGCAAGAAGGTCTCAACCAAGACCATGACCCTCAACAATGCACAGCAGAAGGTAAACGATGTACAGGGAAACCCCGTTATCATCGGTTCGGTAGTCATCTGGCGCGTCGCCAATCCTACCAAGGCGGTATTCAACATCGAGAACTATTTTGATTACCTGTCGACCCAGTGTGATTCCGTTATAAGAAACACCGCAAGGCTTTACCCGTATGATACCATCGGTGAGGAAGACGATGAAATGACACTGAGAGGCTCCAGCCTTGAGATCGCAGGCAACATGAAGACGGAGCTGCAGGAAAAGGTGAGAGAAGCAGGTATCGAGATCATCGAGGTGAGGATAACGCATCTGGCATATTCGGAAGAGATCGCGGCGGCGATGCTCAAGCGACAGCAGGCGGACGCTACCATCGCAGCGAGGGAAAAGATCGTGGAAGGTGCGGTAGGCATGGTGAAAATGGCACTGGATAAGCTGGAGGATGACGACCTCATCGTTCTGGATGATGAGCGAAAAGCGGCAATGGTATCTAATCTTCTGGTAGTCCTCTGTGGCGACAAGGATCCGCAGCCTATCGTAAACAGCGGAAGCATATATTAAGATATACATTCAAGAGGTAATCACATGACGGACGATATCAACAAAAAAGAAGAACAGCTGCAGCAGCGTCTCGAAAAGCTGAAGGCTATGGAAGCGGAGATAAAGAAGCGTGAGAAAGCCGTCAAGGATAAGGAAAAGACGAAGAAGCAGATGATCGTGAGGCTAGCGCCAAGCCTGTGGAACGAAATCGCCGCATGGGCGGAGGAGGATTTCAGGTCCATAAATGGTCAGGTGGAGTATCTTCTGAATGAATGTGTGAAAAACAGAAAGAAAAAATAAAGGGGAATAATAACGGGACTTCCGGCAGTAAAAATGCACCGGAACGTCCCGTTTTTTTTTATCTGATGCCAGGCTATATCTACTTACTGCTGCCTGTGTATGTCGGCAAACATTATATCCATAGGGGCAAGCTTCGCCTTATAGATGAAGCTGCCGGAGGAATCGACGGTACTGTATGATATTTTCGGAGCGGACATGTCCTGTATCTGCTTTTTCTGCTCGACTGTAAGCGGGCTTTTGAAATCCATCGATCCCCATAGTGAGATGCAGGTGGAACAGGAATTCAGACGGTGCTCTGTAATGAGATAAGTTCCCGGAGCATTGAAAAAGCTGAATTCGAACTCCCGATGATTTTCGGCGTCGTCATTGAAGAGCAGCACACGGCTGTCGGTACCTTCGGTTGTAAGGATGTACCAGTTATCATATCCCGAGATCGTATCGAACCTGTTCATAAGCATTTCTCTGAGATAATACAGCGGCTTTTTCATACCGTTGAAGGTAAACGCGCCGTACCGGTTTTCCTCCGTATCCGTAATGGTCTGCGGAAGAGGACATGCCATAGGATCCTCGATGAATTCCCGAAGGAACTGGATGCAGTCCTTCTGCGGATCGTAGTTGTGATAGAAAATATCCGCCGAAATGCTGCATACGGGCAGCTTTTCATGTGTATTGCTTTTTTTGAAATCAAAGGCTGCAGCCTTTATCTGAGCAGAAGCTCCGGTAAAGGCGGGAAGCTCTTCGTAGGACTCGATAGCCTCGTTGATCACATCAAGGGGTAGCTCTTTGACAAGGCATACGGCATTGTCGATGGTCTCCCCTTTATAAAGCTGGCGATACTCCTTAGGCGGACATCCGAACCACTGCCTGAAATTTTCCACATAATACTTTGCATTGGAAAACCCTACATTGGCCGAGATCTGCGATATGGATGCATCGCTTGTCAGAAGCTCCACCTCTGACATTTCGACGCGGACCATGCTGACGAAATTCCTGAAGCTGTCGCCTACGAGGCGCTGGAAAAGATGCGAAAGATAGTAGCTGTTGATACCCTCGCTGGCCGCGATATCCGTCAGACTCAGCTTGTACGGATAGTTCTGATATACGAAGCTTACGACGCGGCTGATCCTGTCTATCTGTATCATGTCATGGGACACCTGATGCTCGAAGGTGCGCTTTTCGAGGTCGAGAAAAAAACCGCGAAAATCTTTGTAAAGGGTGGATATCAGCTCCATGGAAATGTTTCTGATGTGCTCCTTGTAATCCTGTTTTCTGGAGTGAAGTTCGGATATTATGGAAAACAGATAAGTTTTGAGTTCAAGCTGTTTTTTGTATGTTGCAATGTTTTCGCTGACTTTGGTGGTGAAGACCTGTGTGTCAAGGTTGGGAAAATGACGTGCAAAAAAATCCATGTTAAGGCTGAGTACCACTACAAGGTTATTGGCAGTAAGACTGCGGAAGCCGTGGACATCCTCATTGTGTATTATGTGGATGCTGTTTTTTACGAGATGATATCGTGCATAGGTCATCTTAAGTTCCACTTCGCCGTCCAGGACGTAGATTACCTGTATATCCTTATGAATATGCCATGGGTAATTATGTATGTTCATGACCTGTACCTTCACGGGAAGGTCGTCCTCGTAATGAATTTCCTTTTGCATATTAATCTCCTTTTCTCAATATCAGCGGCAAAAGTAATTTAGTTGCTATTTTTGTTTATACAATAGAAAAAGAATATCTC
>JAETSS010000145.1 GCA_021769545.1 Eubacterium sp. | reverse complement strand
AACTTCTTCAGGCTTCATCGAAGTAAGCACCTTTTCTATGGCCTTATATCCGTTTACCGCTATGTATTCTTCGATGTTTTCCGGATTGATCACACCGCAGTTTCTGAGCACTACTCTCTGCTGTTTTGCGACGAACTGCTTATCCTCTTCGGAAATAGCCTGCTCCTGAGCCACCTTATGATTGATAAGATGATCCTCTACTATCTTTTCCACTTTATCCGGCTGCACCTTGACATATCTTGTCATCTCGCCGTTATCATCGTAAACGTCTACGATAGGCTCAAGGTAGCATGTACCTACGCAGCCTGTGATGTCGACCTTTACGTCTAAATTCTTTTCCGATATCTGCTTTTCAAATTCCGCAGCGGTTTTCTTGGCACCTGTGGCGACACCGCAGCTTCCCTGTCCGATTACTACTTTCATATCGTCACCTCCTATGCCCTTTCTCTGATCTCCGCCAGTATCTTCTTAACGGAATCCTTCGTAAGATTTCCATATGTCTCATCGCCTTCTGCGCTCTTCACCATCATTACCGGTGCAAGCGAACAGCATCCGAGACATGCAACGTTATTCAATGTAAAAATACCGTCTTCGGTAGTCTCTCCGTCTTTGATGCCGAGATACTCGCATACGGCCTCTTCGATGATCTCAGAGCCGTTAACGTGACATGCCGTTCCTTGACACAGCATTATCAGATACTTGCCGACAGGCTTTAATCTGAACTGAGCATAGAACGTGGCTACTCCGTAAATTTTTGCAGGCTTGATACCTGTAACTTCGGATATGTAGTTAATGGCATCCATCGAAAGATATCCGTATATATCCTGGGTCTTCTGCAAAATCGTAATCAGGCTCCCCGGAACCTTGGCATACTGCTCTAAAACGGGCGCCAGATCCTTGAATTGAGCCTCCCTGTTTTGAGCGCAATTGCAGCTGCAACCTTTTTCACTCATGTTACTTCCTCCTAAATAAACTTCAAATTGTTTTGGTTAATTATACGCGAGTATATTCATTGTAACAGAGACTTACATGAAAATCAATAATAAGAAAGGTGAAGTTTCAATGAAAAAATGCGTCAAAACGTTGTAATTTTAACGGTTTAACGCATTGTTACATATTTATCAAATATACTTTCCCCGATCGTAAGCCACGATATATCCCATACCGTCACAGCTTGGCGATGAAGTATTCAAGAGCCAGATCGCCTTCGAACAGTCCCGTCTTGATATTCTCGTCCACCTCATATGCCGCCGAAAGCGCGCGCCTTAGGTCCTCCATAGAGTACTGGCCCGTCACCGCCATGGCCTTTTTCACCCGGAACTGATGTACGCCCAGGAGCTTCTGTATGTTGGCCAGCGTCATCCCCTCGTCCTTCATTTCCTTTACGGAAAGTATCAGTTCCAGCTGATCCGTTATAAGTCTCAGCAGGTTGAATACCGAAGTCCCCGCATCAAGAAGATTATGCAGCAGCCTGAACGCTTCATCCTTCCTGTTTCTTCCTATGGCGTCCAGCATGGCAAAAACATTGTTCTCAGGGTTCGTTGCAAGTATATCGCTTACGTCTGCCGCCGTGATCTCCTGTGAAAGGCCACTGTGGGCGATTATCTTTTTCAGATCGTTCTCCAGATTGTAGAGACTGTAATCTATGGATTTGTTGCCGTAACCGCTCTCAGCCATTATCATGTTTATCACGGAATTCGTATACAGCTTTCCCGCCGCCCTGAAGCGTTTTTCGATAAAGCTCTTCAGCTGACCGTCCCTTAAGGGCTGGAAATCGTATACCTTCCCCCATTTTTCAACGGCTGTCCTTACCTTGCTCTTTTTTGCCTTTCCATCTTCCTGCTTAGGTGCTGTGATCAGCAGCATACTGCCCTCGGGGATATCCTCGAAGCATTTTACCAGTTCATTTATATCCGTTGTGGAAAAACCTTTCAGCGTCTGCCCCTCCGCAGGAGCAAATTCAGGAAGAAACACTACCTTTCTTTCCGACATAAGGCTTACGGTCTCAAGACTTTCCTTTATCCTTTCCACGTTAAGGAATTCTCCCTCCAGCCTCACCAGATCTATCGCCATGCAGCTTTGCGACACGTATTTGTTTATTATTTTCTCGGCATACCACCTTATGAGATATTCCTCCTTGCCACACAGCAAAACAAGGCGCGGTATCCTGCCGTCCTTTATATCACGTCCTATAGTTATGAAAGCGTGTTCTTTTTCTTTGTAATAAGCTGCCATCTTCTATCTGCTTCTCCTTACAGTCAGCACCTTCGTCTCATCTGATCCAACATCGAATGCAACGGCGCCGTCTTCATCGTTTCTGTATATAATTATACCGTTTCCCCGGTAATTTTCAACAACTCCTTCATCGGGATGTCCAAAATTGTTCCTGCCCACCTGAAAGACCGCATACGCAGGTGACGCCTGCTGCACGAATTCACTGCAATAGCTGTATTTGCTGCCGTGATGTGCCACCTTGAGGATATCGCAGTCCAAAAGGGTGCCGTATCTCTTCTCAAGCTCTCTCTGACATTCTTCATCCACATCTGCGGTAGTCAATATACGCAGATCTCCCAAAACCACCTTGAATATGAGGCTCGAGCTGTTTTCATCCTCTTCGTCTTCTATCATTCTCAAATAGTCTCTATGGCTTCGCCTTTCAGGCCAGAGGACATCTATGGCGCAGCTTTCCGAAAGCTCGATATGCTGCCCTTGATAAAGATATATCAAAGCTTCCTTCTCTAGCCCGGTATCCTCCATTATCTCACGGGCTCTCATCATGTTTCCTTCATATACGTACAGCCTGTCCGCCATGCCTTCCCTGCAGAGCTCCGCAACGCCCTTGTAATGATCCGTATGGAGGTGGGTAACGAAAATGCCGTCCAGCTTCTTCACTCCGTTTTTAAGCAGATACGGTTTAAGGATATTTTTACCTATATTATAGTCTATGCTTCCGCCCCCATCTATGAGATAGTTGCCTCCGTCCTCCGTCCTGATATGGATGCAGTCCCCCTGGCCCACATCCACGAACACCACATCGGCATCGGTAAAATCGTTTTTATTGACCGCTCCGAAAAAAGCCGTTATCACCAACACGGACAATACGGCAAGGATCGCCTTTTTCTTCTGCCGCCTCATTATCATGAGCCTGCCTTCCTCCGAGAGGAAAAACAACAGGCAGAGATAATACGATGCCACAAGCCTTATATCCGGACTCACTACTGTAAACACCGTTATTCCTTCCACAGCTGTCATATGGTTCAGCCATGTAAGCAGTCCGCACAGACCCGAAAGCAGCTTCGATATCAATATGAACAGCGGTCCGCAAATATCCATTACAGCAGCGCAGCATAATCCGGCAGGCACCATGATCCCCGTAAGAAAAACTATGGGAATATTCACGAAGACAGCCCCCAGAGATATGTAGTTGAACATATAGGCTATATACGGCATCAGCCCCGCCTGTATTGCCGCGCCCGATAAAAACACGCCCGTATAGACACGCTTTATCACGGGAATAAAAAGCGCCATCGTCAAAACCGCCAGAAAGGACATCTGAAACCCCGTATTGAAAAGATACATGGGATTCCTTATCAGCATAACAAGCGCCGCAAAGAACGCCGCCGAGCTGAGATCATATCTTTTATGTGATATCCCCGCAAGGATATGGAGCCCTACCATGATGACGGCCCTTACCACGGAAGGAGAAAAGGATGCCATGGCCGCATAGCATGTGAAAAACGCCATCACGGAAACTAAATATAAGCACCCTTTTTTCCATCTCCATAGGAAGGAAATAAATCCGTATATGATACCTATATGCAGACCGCTTACCGCCAGGATATGGGCTGTTCCGTTGAGCCTGAACTCTTCCAGTACGTCTTCGTCCATGCTGTCGGTCTCGCCGAACATGATGCCCCTCATCATAGCCGCAGTCTCTCGGCCCGCAGCATCCTCAAGCCCTTCACAAAATCGTTCCCTTATCATATACATACGTCCGGAAAGCGTACCTTTTCCGGTCTCTTCACATATACATATATCCGACGCCTTCACGATGCGTTTTATACCTGTGGATTCCAGATACAGAGCATAATCGAAGCATCCCGGATTTCTTCTGGATGCAGGCAGCCGGATCTCTCCCGATATCATCAGCCTGTCGCCCGGTA
>JAETSS010000144.1 GCA_021769545.1 Eubacterium sp. | reverse complement strand
GATGATCATGCTGATAGTAATAGATTATGTCGGCGTGGTTACGATGAACCAGGTACCGCGGTTCGCTTACGAAAAGGTATGGGGAAATGATGAGATCGTATACGAAGCGCCTTTCTATACCGTCGTCCGGTACAATTATGATACGGATCGGGAATATATTGAAGTGATTTAACTGGAAAAGGAAGGGGGATAATGAAAATGAAATACGTCAGCACATGTATATCGGTAGATGACATCAATGAGTCCAGAAAATTTTATGAAGACCTGTTCGGACTTGAGGTGTATCAGGACTATGGGATAAATATAACGTTTTCCTGCGGGCTGGCATTGCAGCAGGATTTCGACTGGCTCACAGGGCTGGAAAAGGACAGCGTATTGAAAAAATCCAACAATATGGAGCTGTATTTTGAGGAAGATGACTTCGACGGATTCATCGATAAGCTGAAAACATATAACGACATCGAATATGTGTCCGATGTGATCCGGCATAACTGGGGCCAGCGTGTCATAAGGTTCTACGATCCCAACGGACATATCATCGAGGTCGGCGAATCTATGAAAATGGTGGTAAAGGGTTTTCTTGATTCGGGGATGTCTATGGATGAAGTATCTTTGAAAATGGACGTTTCCGCCGGAGATCTGTATAAGCTGATAAATGAATAAGCTTGCCGTGCAGTGGGATTTTAGCATGGAAAGCAAGGTGCAGCGGTGCAGAGTCACCCCTGCATTTTTTTATTGTCGGCGTATTTCTCCATTATTTTTAGATCCTTTGGCTTTCGATGGAGAAATTCGATTTTATGTAAACCGCTTTTGGTAGGATTTTGCCTGTAAAGGCCCCTAAAACCTGATTTTTGATGCTCAATAGTCATTTTTAGCATGCATTATAGACCTGTATTTCACTTTTTTAACTCTTGCCGGCAAAGTTTTCTCCATTATTTTATATGATTTTAGTCGAGCATGGAGAAGTCTCATGGGGCGGTTTACATAATGTTAGCAGATGCATTGGCATATAGCATAAACCCCGCCTTTATACATATATCAAGCTAAAAAGATCAGTCAGGTAGTCAAGCTATGACTTGTATGTAAACTTTTCAGCTATATGGTGGGTGATGCAGTATGAAACTATTGTAGCTCATTAGCGATACATTTTTTATAATTCCATAAATATCGACAAAGTCTATCGCGCAGGACAGCGCTCCCTCATATGATCCGATTTTCCAAGCGCGGCTATCGCAAGTATGGCCATATCACCAACCTTACTTTATACCTTTCACGAAAAACAAAAGAGCTTCTGTAATATGAGCCCATCACGATAATTGCGAAGGGCCCGTTTTTTCATTTTCACTGCCCGGGTTAGCTTGTCATAACACTGTTTTGGAACTGGAAGTACCAGATACCAAATCTAACAATATCTCCAAAAACGTGTATTTTATTGACATTAAGGACATATAGGAATATAATGTTAAACAAATAACAGCAGTGGTACGGTCAATTTTACCGATCATATAGCGACCGTATAAGGAAGAAGTGGAGCATCCGCGGGAGCCTGCCTGAGTCATCGTATTCTGCCATGTGAGTACGATATGAATGCAATGTCAATGCAAACAGACGCTGGGCATACCGCAGGGGCGCAGTAAGTATGACGGCCGAAAGCAAAGCAGTCATGCGTATGGATCACAGGAAAGGAGAATGTGTATGGCAGATCATTTGGCAGGATATGTACCTGAGTACATAGAGAATGAAGTTGAGCGTGAGCCCATTATCAGACTGGCAAAGATGATCACGGATCGTGTGCCTCAGAAGCTGGGGCTTAAGAAGATCACCAAGTACGATCCGGAATATTGGGGATTGGCGGCCATGTGTACCGATGAAATGGCGGAGATCGCGTTGAAGATGGGTGTACGCAAACCGAAAACACTGGATCAGATGGTGGAGATCACCGGAATGGACAGAGACTATCTTGAGAAAATGCTGGAGCAGATGTCCGTAAATGGCGTTCTGGAATACAACTGGGAGAACCCGCAGCATGTCAAGCAGTATGTACTGCCTATGTTCGTACCGGGAAGCGCGGAGTTCAGCAACATGAACCTGCAGATGCTAAAAGCGCATCCCGAGGTGGGAAGATTTTTCGAGAGGATGAGCAGACTGCCTCTTGAGAAGATCACACCGATGGTGCCGCCGGGAGGAGCAGGCATAGGAATGCATGTTATACCCGTGGAAAAGGCCATCGAAATGGAGAACGAATCCATATCGCTCGAGCATATATCATACTGGCTGGATAAATACGACGGCAAGTATGCGGCAAGCCCGTGCTCATGCAGATATTCGAGGCAGACATACGAGGAAGGCTGCGCCGATGACCTCGAGGGCTGGTGCGTGGCTGTAGGCGATATGGCCGATTACGTGGTGGAGACCAACAAAGGCGGAAGATACATAACGAGGGAAGAAGCTCTTGATATATTCAAACAGGCCGAGGAAAACGGCTTCGTGCATCAGATCACCAATATAGACGGCGAAGACAAGATATTCGCCATATGCAACTGCAATATCAACGTATGCTATGCCCTTCGCACCTCGCAGCTTTTCAACACTCCAAACATGTCGGCGTCGGCATATCGCGCCCGCGTGAAGAAAGAGGACTGCGTGGCATGCGGCAGATGCGTCGAATACTGCCCGGCAGGAGCGGTGAAGCTGGGACAAAAGCTCTGTCTCAAGGACGGAAGCAGTATCGAATATCCTAAGATCCCGCTGCCAAGCGAAAGGCCGTGGGGCCCTGAGATGTGGGATGAGGATTACAGAGACAACAACAGGATCAACTGCTACGATACGGGAACGGCTCCGTGCAAGACGGCATGTCCTGCACACATAGCGGTACAGGGATATCTGAAAATGGCTGCGCAGGGCAGATACACAGACGCGCTGGCGCTGATAAAGAAGGAAAATCCGCTACCTGCCATATGCGGACGCATATGCAATAGGCGATGTGAGGACGCATGTACAAGAGGCAGCATAGATGAAGCCATCGCCATCGACGAGGTGAAGAGGTTCATCGCCCAGCAGGATCTGGATGCGGAGACAAGATTCATCCCGAAAAAAGTGGTTCCCGCACTGAAAGGCTTCTTCCCTGAAAAGATCGCCATCATCGGCGGCGGACCTGCAGGACTTTCATGTGCCTTTTATCTGGCGGAAAAGGGATACAAGCCGACAATCTTCGAAAAGAATCCGAAGGCAGGCGGCATGCTGGTATACGGCATACCATCCTTCAAGCTGGAAAAGGACGTAGTTCAGGCCGAGATCGACATCATCGAAGAGATGGGCGTTGAGATCAGGACAGGAATAGAAGTAGGAAAGGATATCACCATCGAGCAGCTGAGGGCTGACGGATACAAGGCCTTCTATGTAGCCATCGGATGTCAGGGCGGAAGACTGGCGGGAATACCGGGCGAAGATGCGGATGGTGTGATGACCGCGGTGGATCTTCTGAGAGCGGCAGGCGAGGACGAGACATATAAGGTGAGCGGCAGGACGGTAGTCCTCGGCGGCGGCAACGTTGCCATCGATGTTGCACGTACAAGCGGCCGCTGCGGTTCGACGGAGGTCACGATGTACTGTCTCGAGGACAGAGAAAATATGCCTGCGTCTGAGGAAGAGATCGCGGAAGCGGAGGAAGAAGGCGTAAGGATAAACTGCGGCTGGGGACCTAAGGAGATCCTGACGGAAAACGGCAAAGTCAAAGGCATCGTACTGAAAAGGTGTCTGTCCGTATTCGACGAGGAAAAGCGTTTCGCTCCTGTGTATGATGAAGCAGATACCGTAACGGTAGAATGTGAAAACGTATTCATGAGTATAGGCCAGAGCATAATCTGGGGCGATCTTCTGGCAGGAACAAAGGTAGAGCTTGGAAGAGGAAAAGCTGCCGCTGCCGACAGTCTGACTTATCAGACGGCAGAGCCGGATATCTTCGTCGGCGGAGACGTATATACGGGACCGAAGTTTGCCATAGACGCCATCGCTGCCGGAAAGGAAGGGGCCATATCCATACACAGATTCGTACAGCCTCATTCCAGCATGACTATCGGACGGAACCGAAGACAGTTCATCGAGCTGGACAAGGACAATATACATATCGACAGCTATGACAATTCCAGCCGTCAGATACCGGGCAGAGACAGCAGCATAGA
>JAETSS010000143.1 GCA_021769545.1 Eubacterium sp. | reverse complement strand
CAATCACTGCTACGAAAAGCCTTTCCTGGTACTGGACTTCGAAGCTCTCAAAGATGAGCCGCTCATCGAGCTCGACAAGATCGGTCTCAAGGGATCTCCTACCAACATCTTCAAGTCATTTACTCCTCCTCTCAAGGGCGTAGGCGTTATGCTTGAAGGCGCTGATAAGAATACAGCGGAAACACTTGCAAACATATTATTGGAAAAACACGTTATCTAGGGAAAGGAGAGAACAAAATGGCTTTCGATAGTACAAAAATAAATGAATTTAAAGACATTTGGGTATTTTGTGAGCAGAGAAACGGCGTGCTGATGAATACGGACTTCGAACTGATTTCGGAAGGAAGAAAGCTGGCCGACGAAAGAGGTTCTCAGCTCATAGGCATCCTTCTCGGACATAACGTAGAAGGAATAGCCAAGGAACTGGGCGGATACGGCGCTGACAAGGTGATCGTATGCGACGATCCGGCTCTTGAAGTATATACGACAGACGCATATACGAAGGTTATATGCGACGCAGCCATGGATCTGAAACCTGAGGTTATCCTGCTTGGAGCTTCAAACATCGGCCGTGACCTGGGTCCTAGATGTGCGGCAAGACTCTGCACAGGTCTTACTGCCGACTGTACTCATCTGGATATAGATATGAACAACTACGTCAACTTCCTCGAGACTTCCTCGACGCTGGATCTTTCCAACACGAAGTTCGATATGGAAGACGTTAACCTGAAGATGACAAGACCTGCATTCGGCGGACATCTGATGGCTACCATCATCTGCCCTAGATTCAGACCTTGCATGTCCACAGTTCGTCCGGGAGTAATGAAAAAGGCTCCGTTCTCACAGGAGAGAGCTGACGCATGCGTCATCGAAAAGTATCCTGTGACCCTTACTGCAGACGATCTGAAGACTCAGGTATTGGATGTGGTAAAAGAAGCCAAGCAGATAGTTGACCTTATCGGAGCGGACGTTATCGTATCCGTTGGTCGTGGTATCGGTAAGGATATCCAGAAGGGTATCGAGCTGGCAGGACAGCTTGCCGACGCATTTGGCGGCGGTGTAGTAGGCGGATCCAGAGTTACCATCGACTCCGGATGGCTTTCTGCAGACCATCAGGTAGGACAGACGGGCAAGACCGTACATCCTAAGGTATACGTTGCGCTGGGTATTTCCGGAGCTATACAGCATAAGGCCGGAATGCAGGATTCCGAACTGATCATAGCGGTCAACAAGGATGAAACAGCACCTATATTCGAGATCGCCGATTACGGTATCACAGGTGACCTTTTCAAGGTGGTTCCTCTTATGATCGATGCACTCAACGCAGCAAGAGCATCAAAATAAAACTCTAACGTAACGATACAGTTTGTTGATGATCGATGGAAATCACAGGTATTTTCATCGAAGAAACGATTGACTCTCCGTTTACTGTATAAAATATAGTAAACGGAGAAAAGTTATTTTTTTAACATTATTACTATCAGTTAAAACTTTCTATCAAGAATATGTAATGGAGGAAAAACAAACAATGGGAAAGAAGGTCTTTGAAGGGTTAAAGGTAGTTGACCTCACGTCTGCACTCAATGGTCCGTTTGCTACGATGTTCCTAGCCGATTACGGTGCGGATGTAATCAAAGTCGAGCCGATCGGAGGAGAGCAGTGTCGTGCATGGGGTCCTTTTGAGAAAAATTCGGGAGAAAGTGCATTTTTCGCGGCGTACAACAGAAATAAGAAATCTGTTACATTGAATCTCAAGACGGAAAAAGGCAGACAGATGCTGTACGATCTTGTAAAGGATGCAGATGTACTGGCAGAGAATTATAAAGGCGGAGTTACAAAGAAGCTCAAGATAGATTACGAGACGATAAAGAAGATAAATCCTAATATCATATATGCATCATCATCGGGCTTTGGCCAGTATGGTCCTATCGCTCACAGACCTTGCTACGATGTAGTGGCACAGGCAATGGGCGGTATCCTGAACCTGACGGGCTTCCCTGATGCAGATCCTGTAAAGGTAGGACCGTCCGTAGGCGACCACGTTGCGGGAATATACCTTGCAGTAGGTATCATGATGGCTCTTTATCACCGTGAGAGAACAGGCGAAGGACAGCAGGTCGACGTAGCCATGATGGACGTTATCTTCTCGATCCTCGAAAATGCCATCGTAAATTATACCGTTGGCGGAGAGATCCCTGAGAGAAACGGCAATATCGACCCGTCGATAGCGCCATTCGACGCTTTCAAGTGCAAGGACGGATTCGTTGCGCTGGGCGTAGGCAACGACAGGCTCTTTGAAAGATTTTCAAAGACTATAGGTCATCCTGAATTCCTTGAGGATGAACGTTTTAAGACAAATGATCTGAGACAGCAGAACTACAAGTCGGCACTCAGAGATCCTATTGAAGAGTGGTGTCTGAAATATACGAAGAAGGAAATAGAACAGATCATGGATGAGGCTGCTATTCCTTGCGGACCTGTCATGAATGTAAAGGAGATCATCGAACATCCGCAGATTCAGGCAAGAGAAATGGTAGTTACCATGGATCACCCTACGGCAGGAAAGATGGATATCCCGGGATGCACCATCAAGATGTCGGAAACACCGGGAGCGGTAGAAGAAGCATCACCGCTTGTAGGACAGCATAACAGAGAGATCTTCGGACTTACCGAAGAAGAAGAAAAGCAGCTTATAGAAGAAGGCGTAATATAAATATTGTTTAAATATTGAAGGAGGCGCACAGCAATGAGAAAGGTATCTTATTTAAGCTATAATATGACGACGGCAGACGCTAACAGCCCTGACGGCATCGTACCTGTAGGAAGACAGTTCGATTTTATCGGAGATGTTGAAACAGAAGAAATGATCCTGGTTGACGGAGACGAATCACTTTGTCTCGGATATACGGGCGTTGAGTGTTACGAGGATGTTTACGTAGGAGATATGATGGAATACAAGGCAACTCTTACAAACATCGGAAACACTTCAAGAGACTGCCACATCGAAGTATTCAAGCTTGCTACACCTGCGGCAAGAGCCGGAAAGGAAGATGCCAAAACAGGAGACATGGTATGGTTCGACGAGCCGTTATTATGCTCAGAAGGAAATGTAAGACTCGTAGTTAAAAAGCACCTGCAGAGAGGTGAACAGCCTGACGGTACTGTAGAAGAACCTTGGGCAGATAACGAGGATTTCCCGGGCACAGGATTCTCGCCTGATCATCCTGAGGATATCACATTCAGATACAGAATGTCTGACAGAGACGTTTTCTATCTGGGCGGAGTCGTAAACGGAGCAAGAAACATCACGCTGATGGAAGATACAGCCAAGAGACTTATGGCAAGAGAATTCGGAAACATGGGTCGCGTTACCAGAGTTGAAAAGGTAAGACTGTATGAGCCATGCTTCGCAGGAGACTATCTCGAATATCACGCAAGGATAAACAAGGTTGTCGGAGACAAGATCGTAGTTGAAGTAAGAAACTTCAAGTATATCGACCTTCCTGAAAACCCTGAATTCCCAAGCTCCATCGACGTTCTTCCAGAACCTAAGCTCTGCACTATCGTACAGTTCGTATTCGAAACTTACAAATAGGAACAGATATCGACGGTATCGATGGATATATATAAGGATACATAATCAAGGAGTATGAGAAAGGCGGAGATCCGGTCACGGATTTCCGCTTTTGCTTTTTTTCCTTTTAAATTAATTGTAAAGATGTTACAATAACCGTATATTATCAGATCGATATGCATCGGAGGAATAAATGAATCGGGAAGAATATTATTCAATAGGAGAAGTGGCATCTCTTTGCAATATATCCATAAGAACATTGCGATATTATGATGAGATAGATCTCATAGTACCGGAAATAAGAAAAGAAGGAAGCAAATACAGATATTACAGCAAGGAACAAATGCTTAATATCTTAATAATACGAAAGCTCAGATGTCTCGGCATCGGGCTGAAGGAGATCAAGGACATAGTTTCGGTAAACGATCTGGGAATAATGAGAAGCAGCATCGAAGAACGGCTGCGATGTATCGAGAAGGAGCTGGAAAAGCTGCAGAAATCCTATAGAGAAGGAGAAGTGATGCTGGAACGTCTCGATCTGGGAGACAGCATCCTAAGAGAAAAAAGAGACGGCGCAGCCCTGTCTGAAAAGAAGGATTGTATCAATAT
>JAETSS010000142.1 GCA_021769545.1 Eubacterium sp. | reverse complement strand
AGGCTCCGAACCTGAAAAGGCCGGAGATAGTAGGAACACAGCGAAATTGGCTGTATTCGTGACGTATGGACTGTATCCAACCGAGAAATATCTGAATAAGATAAAGAAGACAGTAACAGTATGGATCGATGAATCAGTAGAATATCCGGAAATGCATATATGTCAGGGAAAAGCGGCAAAGCTAACGCAGAGAATGTTATTAGATAATTGTTGTTATAACAGACATTTTGATGACCAAACACAAGAACGGCAGGATGAACATGATATAGAATTAGATGAAGTTGAAAAGCTGCTAAGGAATAATATAGAGTAGAATATCTGGATAAACTGATTAGCAAGAAATATAACGGTCTAATTAAAATCATCACAGGGGTAAGAAGATAAGGAAAGAAATACATTAACACACTATATAAATATTATTTTGTTGATGTAGGTCTGCGAAATATCCGATTCCAATATTCTCTTTGGAAAAGGTGCACTGCTTTGGAATTTGGACGCTTATGGACTAGTCTAAGGCTGTTCGTTCCAAAGATCACAGCTCAGATGGGGCAGTTCTTTGGAATAATTGCCTGTTAAAGGCTGTTTTTCCGTATTTATTCCAAAAATCACAGGTGATTATTACGCAGCTTTTGGAATGTGCTTGTGAAATCAGTTATGTTAGAGGCGAAATTCCACAAATATATAGTCTGAGGACCGGTATTTTTGGAATTTGTCAGCAGCGATGGATCATCGCAGGATCAAGTTGATCCAAGTACATTATAAAACAGACTGCATTTTGAACAGTCTGTTTTTACTTATTTATTATCCAGCCTGATATCGCCTCTGTCTGTTGTTATTTCATATCCTATGGAACTCATCCTGCTTCCGAGGCAGTCCCTGCATTGCGCGGATTCTTCACCGGTGCAGATCTTATTGTCATACAGTTCATATTTTTCTCTGGTGGATACAGGAGAAAGATTGGGCATCACAACGTTGGCCCCTGACTGTATTCCATGCTCTCTTCCAAGAGGGTCTATAGTTCCGAGGGCCGTCGTAGACGGCAGGAGCACAGGCGGGTGGATCAGCCTGATGATGGAAAGCAGATAGCATGTTAGTTCCACAGTGCCGGAAGGAGCATTGCCAAAGGGAGTATCCTTATGAGGTATGAAAGGACCGATGCCGCACATGTCAGGTCGGAACTCTTCGATGAATTTCAGGTCCTTTGCCAGCGTGGCATTGGTCTGATACGGTGAGCCCACCATGAACCCGCACCCAACCTGATATCCTATAGCTTTCAGATCGCGAAGGCACTGGATGCGTTTTTCAAATGACATATTGGATGGATGCAGCTTTTCGTAATGCGCTTTGTCGGCTGTTTCGTGGCGGAGCAGATATCGGTCGGCTCCTGCGTCATAGAGCTTTTTGTAGCTTTCGAAGCTTCTCTCGCCAAGGGAGAACGTCACGGCGCATTGAGGATACAGGGCTTTTATTCTGCCTATGATGTCACACAGGACATCGTCCGTATAATATCCGTCTTCGCCGCCCTGCAGTACGAATGTGCGAAAACCCAGTGAATAGCCTTCACCGGCACATTGAAGTATATCATCAGGTGTCAGACGGTATCGCTGGCAGCCGCTATTGCTTTTTCGGATGCCGCAGTACAGGCAGTCGTTTCTGCATATATTGCTGATCTCGATGAGGCCTCTTGTGAATACGGCATTGCCGTATATTTTTTTTCTGACCTTTACGGCAAGATCTGCCAGCATATCGGCGGCTTCACGGCATCGGTTATCGATCAGATATTCATAATCGTCGAAGGACAGCTTATGTTTTTCGGCCAGTTCATTTATCAATAGAAACAGTTTATCATCCATCTGTTTGTTTCTCCTGTTGTGATATCGTTATTTCCCGGTGATGCGAAAGACTCCGCATCACCGCCGGATGATTTATTATATAATACCTCTTTGATAAAAACAACAGCGGGCGATTGGCAATATCTGGCGAAAATGTAGCGGCCTGATGCAGGAGCCCGCAGTCAGGTTGAAATACGGTGAAAATTTTGGTATCATAACCGCAAAGATAAAGAAAACGATATATTTCAGTTGATATATACCAATAATAATGAAGAAGGCAGGTGATTTTATGTTGAAAAAAACAAAAATAGTATGCACTTTGGGTCCGGCCAGCAGAGATGCCGGGGTAATGGAGGAGATGCTAAAGGCGGGTATGAATGTGGCGAGACTGAACTTTTCCCACGGTACTCACGAGGAACACAGGAAGACCATCGAGACCTTTCGCAGTGTGAGAGATAAGCTGGGGATCCCCGCAGCGGTTCTTCTAGATACGAAAGGTCCGGAGATCAGACTTGGCGACTTTGAAAACGGAAGCGAGATGCTGCAGCAGGGAGATGAATTTATCCTGACGTCGGAGACCTGCGGTGGCTGCCGTGAAAGGGTGAGCACCACTTATAAAAATCTGCCGTTTCAGGTGGAAAAGGGCACGAAGATATTGATAGACGACGGCAGGATAAGGCTCGAGGTCACGGAGACCACCGACACCGACGTCATCTGCACCGTGATAAACGGCGGCAAGGTCAGCAGCAGGAAGGGCGTAAACATACCTAACAAATCCCTCGACCTGGAATATATAAGCGAGGCCGACAGGAAAGATATACTTTTCGGTATCGAAATGGATGTAGACTACGTGGCGGCATCATTTGTACGCAGCGGCAGCGATGTGGCGGAGCTGCGAAAGCTGCTCAACGACAACGGCGGTGACAGGATCAAGATCATTTCAAAGATAGAAAATACGGAAGGGATCGAGAATTTCGACGAGATATTGAAGCTGTCCGACGGTATCATGGTGGCTCGCGGCGATATGGGTGTAGAAGTGGATTTCGAAAAGCTGCCGGGTATCCAGAAGAAGTTTATCAAGGGATGCTGCAGAGCGGGAAAGCCCGTTATCACCGCGACCCAGATGCTGGAGTCCATGACGTCCAGTCCGGCGCCTACGAGAGCTGAGATAACAGACGTTGCCAATGCCGTTTTCGACGGGACCTCGGCAGTGATGCTGTCGGGAGAAAGCGCAGCCGGGATGTATCCTGTTGAGACCGTCAGGACCATGGCAAAGATCGTATGTCAGGCGGAAAGAGATGCGGAGGAAGTCAACCAGTACAAGTTCCTTGAGGTGGAGACAGATGAAAAGGATGTTTCAAATGCCATAGGACATGCCGCATGCACCACGGCCAAGGATATAAAGGCCAAGGCCATCATCGCCATCACCACATCGGGATATACGGCGGAAATGATGTCCAAATACAAGCCTACGGAGCCTATAATCGCCGCAACGCCTATGAAGAAGACGTATCATCAGCA
Organism: Eubacterium sp.; assembly: GCA_021769545.1. The sequence goes on along the minus strand of JAETSS010000142.1, from coordinate 839 downwards.
GGCATTGACGAGAGGAGTATATCCGGTGATGAACAGCTATAAAGACGACTGGAACGAGCTCATGGAGGAGGCGGCAGGCGCCGCAAGAGCAGCGGGCTTTGTGGAAAGCGGCGACAGCGTCGTATTCAGCGCCGGGATGCCGCTGCAGATGCCTGGAACGACCAACCTCATAAGAGTCAAGATCATAGACTGAGGAAAATTGTAATTTTATACTGATAAGCGACATATCATGAGATATCAGCAATACAAAGGCGGGAGATCGATGAGAGAGATAAGACATTCCGTAAAGTGGGTCTGCTTCTGGGTGACGGCTGCTTTCTCATGTTGTGCCGTGATATGGAGCGTCATGGGAAGGGAAAGCGGGCTGGAATTCGCTGCAGGCTATCTGATAGAGCTGAGCCTGAGCATAGACAATCTGTTCGTATTCATGTCCATATTCATGACCTTCGGTATAAAGGAAAGAGTACAGCACAGAGTCCTCAACTGGGGGATCATAGGCGCCGTGGTACTGCGTTTCCTGTTTATCTTCTTCGGGCTTAAGATAGTGGATATGTTCGGATGGATACTCTACATATTCGGAGCGATACTGATAATAAACGGGATAAAGATGATATTGGGAGACGAGGAAGCGATGAAGCCCGCAGACAGCGGGATAATAAAAGCAGTGAGCAGGATACTTCCCATGACTGAGGATTTCAGCGGAGACAGGTTCATGGTAAAGCAGGAGGGGAGATACTTATTCACGCCGCTGTTTGCGATATTGTGCCTCGTGGAATGCTCCGATATAATATTTGCGATAGATTCTGTGCCTGCGGTGTTTTCCGTATCGACGGATCTGT
>JAETSS010000141.1 GCA_021769545.1 Eubacterium sp. | reverse complement strand
ATCAGATGGGCAGCGCCATGGCTCCTGCGGCAGTCGATACGATATTGAACCATTTGCAGGATACGGAAAGAAGCATCGCTTATTACGATGCAGTTTTTACAGGAGACCTTGGATTTATCGGCACGGATATAGTCAAGGATCTGCTGCATGATGCAGGTATAGACGGCAAAGCTTTGGAGAAGGTATACGACGACTGCGGTGCTATGATATACGAAAGAAAGCAGGATACACACAGCGGAGGCAGCGGATGCGGCTGCTCCGCATCTCTGTTTGCGGGATATGTCTATAAGAAGATGAGAAGAGGGGAGATGAGCAGAGTGCTGATCATGTCTACAGGCGCTTTGCTTTCAACTATCAGCCCGTTTCAGGGAGAATCGATACCGGGAATAGCACACGCTATTTCACTGGAGGCAGAATAGATCACGGAGGGAATAATGGAATATTTATATACGTTTTTGATAGGCGGAGGGATATGCGTCATAGGTCAGATATTGATGGATGCAACGAAGCTTACGGCACCCAGGGTACTTGTAATACTCGTCACAGCGGGGGCGGTGCTACAGGCGCTTCATCTGTATGAGCCGCTGGAACAGCTGGCGGCCACGGGAGCGAGAGTTCCTTTGCCGGGGTTTGGATATAATCTTGCAAAGGGAGCAATGGAAGGAGCCCAAAAGGGTCTGCTGGAAGCCATCACCGGAGGTGTAAAGGCTGCAGCGGGAGGGATCACCGTAGCTATAGGCTGGGGATATCTGATAGCCATAATATTCAATCCTAAGTCCGTCAGATGAGATAACTGACGGTCTGGATGTCATAACGTGAAAAAAGACGATCCGTTTCGGATCGTCTTTTATGATCGGTTATTATCAGTAGGTCATCATTGACTGGATGATGATTCGTGAGAGTTTGTCGTTGGAGAAGATGACTCGGTAGGCTTTTCCGTAGTCGGAGCCATTGTGGTCGGAGCCGTTGTCGACGGTGCTGCTGTAGTTGATTCAGGTGCTGTCGTTGAAGGAGTCATGCTTACTCTTGAATAAGTGCCGTCAGTGTAGTATTCACCGTTTACGCTTACTACGTTAGACGGTTTCTCTCTGAATGAGCCTCTAGGGATATCCTTACAAACTCTGCCCATTATACTTGACCAGAAAGCGGCCGTCTTTGAACTTCCTGCGTTGACCTCTATATTTACGTCGTTACCCATCCATAATGCGGCTGAATACTGAGGCGTGAAGCCGGAGAACCAGATATCGTAGTTATTATCTGTAGTACCTGTCTTACCGCCTACAGGCTGTGAGCTTATGCTTGCATTTCCAGCAATACCCTGAGTTACTACGGTACGCAACAGATCGGTCATGATCCATGCAACACCTTCGTTGTATACCTGTTCGCCTTCGGCAGTTTTTTCAAACAATACTTCTCCCTTGGAGTTGAGAACCTTCGTATATGCGATAGGTTCCTTATATTCTCCGCCGTTAGGGAAGGTAGCATATGCTGCAGTGAGCTCAAGCGGTGAGATACCGTTTGACATACCACCCAGAGCAAGTGCTGCAGGATTCATGTCGTTGACATCTCCCTCATCATCGATGGTGGAGATACCCACCTTGCCCAGCATGGATGCAGAATAATCGGATCCGATCTGCTGATATATCTTTACAGCGCAGACGTTTACCGACTGCTGGAGCGCTTTTCTGAAGGTCATCTGACCTCTGTAGCCGGAGTAGAAGTTCTTAGGCCATGTTCTGCCGTTGTATTTCAGCGGTGCGTCGTTGATGATGCTTCCGGCAGTGATGTATTTGCCCCAGTTGCTGCCTTCACTGTTGTCCAGGCGCATGGTCTTGTTGTCCTTCTCGTATTCGTAGCTCATCTGGAGAGCCGGACCGTATATGGCTATAGGCTTGATGGAGGATCCAGGCTGTCTAGGACTGGTAGCTCTGTTGAACAGCTGCTTTCCCGTCGCTCCTCGGCCGCCCATCATGGCTTTTATCTCGCCTGTGGCATTTTCCATGATCGTTATGGCTGCCTGAGGCTGTCTGATCTTCTGTTTTAAACTGTAATTGTTGCTCGATACGATATAGTCATCTCCGCTCTTTACGAAGAAGTCTGGATATTCACTGAAAAACTCTGCGGAGATGATGACGTTTCCGTCGCCGTCCACCTTCTTAAATCCCTGTGGGATGGAAAGGGCACCGCTTTCTATGAAATAGAATGCTCCGTCGATTTTTGTATACATTCCTTTGAATTCTATACTTACGTCAGGCTGTCCGTTTACTTCCGTTTCATAGATGTTGAGACGTTTTCCGGCCAGTATCTTCATACTGCCGTCATCTCCCATGGAGTACTCTCCGCTCTTAAGGGTGAATTCATCGTTATCGTTGAAATAATGGGAGTAGTCGTAGAGCAGTATGCTTCCGCTGTCGCTTAACAGATCTCCAGAACTGTTGGTCCTTACGTTGGAAACGCTTGCGAAGTTGCTATTATCCTTGAACTCCTCTTCCACTATGGCCTGTACGCTTGAATCCAGTGTCGTATATATTTCGAGACCGCCCGTATATACCATGTTCTGTGCTTCCGATTCGCTGACTCCGTATTCGGAAACGATATCATCGATAAGCTGTTCTACGGCATAATCGGAGAAGTACGAGGACATTCCGGAGCTCGATGAAACTCCAACCTTCATGTGATTTTTGAGATCATCGTTAAGAGCAGTCTCCATTTCCTCAGAGGTTATGAAATTTTCACTTCCCATATTTTTGATTACCATATCACGTCTGTCCTTGGTGATATCGCCGTTGTAAAGGTACGTAGCCGTTTCGGTGGTGGCGATGGCAGGAAGGGACGTGTTGCTGTTGTCATAGTCTGCCTTAACGAGGGCATATGTATCCGGAGACTGAGGCAGCGCGGCAAGTGCTGCGCATTCCAGAACATCCAGATCCTGAACGTCCTTGGAGAAATATGCCTGTGATGCAGCCTGGACGCCGTATGAGTTGAAGCCCAGATATATGGTGTTGAGATATGCTTCCATGATCTCTTCTTTTGTCAGGTTCTTTTCCAGCACTATGGTACAGTACATCTCGGATATCTTTCTGTTGAGACTTCGCTGACTCTTTATCTCGGAAAGGTATACGTTTCTGGCAAGCTGCTGTGTAACGGTACTGGTACCGCTTATCTGACCGCCGCCGAAGACGCTGTCCTTGATGGCGCCCACCATTCTTATGAAGTTGAACCCGTTGTGCTTCCAGAATTTCTTATCTTCTATGGCTACGACTGCATTTACCATGCTTTCGGGTATCTCGTCGTATTCTACAACGGTCCTGTTGCCGTCGGAGAAATAGAGGTTTTCTATTTCATTGCCGTTGGCGTCGTACATTACCGATCTCTGCGCCAGCATGGAGTAGATGTCATCGGTGTCCACCTTAGGTGCGGTGGTGAATATCACTCCGACGTATATACCCACTGCCAGCACTACGCCCAGGACCAGAAGCCCTGCGACTTTAAGTGCATTGAATTTTTTACCGGATTTTTTCGCGGTACCGTCACCCTTTTTCGAAGTGGATCGGGTCCTCTGCTTTCCGCTCCTTGTCGAAGGTTCCGAATTACGGTTTTGCTTTCGTGGGGAGGAGCTTTTTCTGCCGTTTCCGCTGCGTGAAGCACTGCTTCTTCCGGAATCACTTCTGCTTCTTCGCGGCTCCGCGTGTTTTTTATTGGAGACGCCGCGTTCGTGAGAGTCGGAAGGTCCGGGATTTTCCGCTGCCCGATCGAATTGTGCGAAGAATTCATTTATATCATCATTGTTGTTATTGTATTTATCAGACAAAGTTCTTTCCTCCTAATCAATTAATCATGCTAATCACCGTAATTATATCATTAAAGGGAGTAAAAGTAAAAGAAAATAAGGAAGTTTTATCTCTTCTTGACAAAAATAACATAATGGAATAAAATGTAATAAAAGTAAAAAAGAGGTTTGGAATGATGAGGAGAATATTACCGCATGGGACAGCGGCCTTCGTTCTTGCCGTGGTAGTTTTTTATTATCTGGGAAGCAGAGCTGCTGTAGCCGTGTTTGCGGCGGGAGCCATAGTGCTGTTTTTCGTAAAGCGAACGGAGCGGCAACATTTGAGGATAGCGCTGATATTGATGGCATTCTATGCGCTGGGAACGTCTGCATTTTACATGCGATGTTTTTCATACGATGATGCGATACTGCCGGAAGGAGCGAGCGTGGAAATCGCGGGAACGG
>JAETSS010000140.1 GCA_021769545.1 Eubacterium sp. | reverse complement strand
CTTAGGATCGATCTTCTTGTCCTCTTCGACAACTACAGGAGTATATCCCTCAGCCAGCTCCTCGGCCAGTGCCATGAGCTGTGCAGTGCTTTCCTCGTTGAGAGCGGAAAGTATCGTAACGTTGTTGTCTGCGATGGTCAGGTTCTTGGACTTTTCAAATGCGGCCTTCATCACCTTCATGGCCGTAGGCGCCCATGAACCGTTTTCTATGAATGCAACAGTTCTGTTCTGGAAGTTCCTCTCGACGAGATGATCGATGAAATGCTGCATGAACGGGAATATCTCCGCATTGTATGTAGTTGTAGCCAGTACCAGCTTATCATATCTGAATGCGTCTTCAACGGCTTCCGCCATGTCGCATCTTGCCAGATCGTTGAGGGCTACCGTCGGAACGCCCAGCTCTACCAGCTTGTCGTGGAGCATTTCCGCAGCCTTTTTCGTATTGCCGTAAACGGAGGTGTAGCAGATGCATACTCCGTCGGATTCAGCAGTGTAGCTGGACCATGTATCATAGAGGTCGATATAGTATTCGAGATTTTCCGTAAGAACAGGTCCGTGGAGCGGGCATATTGTCTGGATATCCAGTGCCGCTACCTTCTGCAGAACGTTCTGTACCTGCGGACCGTATTTGCCTACGATGCCTGTATAATATCTTCTTGCCTCGCATGCCCAGTCCTCATCCACGTCAAGAGCACCGAACTTTCCGAAGCCGTCTGCCGAGAAGAGCACCTTATCCGCACTTTCATAGGTCATCATTACCTCAGGCCAGTGTACCATCGGTGCAAATACGAAAGTCAGCGTGTGCTTGCCCAGCTCCAGCGTATCGCCGTTGGCCACCTCCATGGTGTTTTTCAGCTCCATTCCCGGGAAGAACTGCCCGATCATCTTAAAGGTCTTCTTGTTTCCTATGACCGTAGTTTCAGGATACTTTTCGAGAAAAGCCTTGATGGAAGCCGAATGGTCCGGTTCCATATGCTGAACCAGCAGATAATCCGGCGCTTTGCAGCACAGAGCCTTGTCGAGATTATCCAGCCACTCGTCTGTTTTCCTCTTGTCTATAGTGTCTATCACTATACTCTTGTCGTCACAGATCACGTATGAATTGTACGCCATGCCGTTGGGAACGATATACTGTCCCTCGAACAGGTCTATTTCATGGTCATTTGCCCCTACATAAATAATCGAATCGGTAACATTGTTTATCATTTTTTCTTCCCCCTTACTGTATTACTTTTATTTCATCACCGGTCTTGATGCTGCCGCTCTTGGTTATCTTGACGAAAATGCCTTCTCTCGGCATCACGCAGTCTCCCGCCAGCTGCCTTATAGCACAGCCGTGATGACATTCCTTACCTATTTGAGTGACCTCGCCTTCCGCTTCTCCCAGCTTCATCTTCGTTCCTACCGGAAGAGTGTAAAGCTCGATGCCTTCGGTCAGTATATTCTCCGCGAAATCTCCGCTTTTAAGCTGAAAGTCCAGCGCCTTCTGCACCTTTGCAACGCTCTCTGCCGCCAGCAGACTTACCTGTCTGTGCCAGTTGCCTGCATGAGCGTCGCCTTCTATACCGTGATCCGCTCTCAGGAAAGCTTCTCCTATATCGTGCTTCTGTATTCCCTTTTTCTCGCTTATGCATACGGCCTTGACGATACCCTTCGGCAGATGTATGGCAGCGCAGTCTCCAGCCTCGCCCAGAAGCACCTCTACGCCGTGCTTTACGGGCTTTATCACCGCTTCAAGACATTCCGAAGCCGCTTTCCTGCTGCCCGGCAGGTTTATTATCAGCGTCTGCTTCCTCAGTCCCGCCGCTGCTCTGGAAAGCATGCCCATCGGGGTTATCTTCATGCTCTCCGCTCTCATGGCTTCCGGTATTCCTCTCACTTCTCTGTCCACTACCGCAAGAGTTGCCTCCGGCGTCACGTCTCTCATGGAAAATCCCGTGCCGCCCGTAGTGACCGTCAGCGTCACCTTAAGCTCATCTGCGCATTTTATCAGCTCCTGCTTGATCTGCTCCATGTCGTCGGGAATGAGTGTCCTGTATTCCACGCTCCAGCCGTTTTTCTCCAGGATGGCTACTACGGCATCGCCTGCAGTATCCTCTCTCAGCCCCTGTGAGCCTTTATCACTCATGGTAATTACCGCTGCTCTGTACTCCATAATTCCTCCTGTCTGATATCTCCGCTCTTGCCGCCTTTCTTGGAAAGGAGACATATCCTGTCTATCACCATATCCTTCTGGACGGCCTTACACATATCGTATACCGTAAGGGCCGCCGCCGAGACTGCCGTCAGCGCTTCCATTTCCACGCCGGTGACGCCTCTGCACTTTACCTCCGCCCTGATCTCCACCGCCAGGGTCTGTCTGTTGAGGTTGAATTTTATATCTATTCCCGTCAGCATCAGAGGGTGGCACATGGGAACTATGTCCGACGTCCTCTTGGCTGCCATTATGCCTGCGATCTGAGCCGTTCCCAGCACATCGCCCTTTTTCATGCCGCCGTTTTCTATCAGCTCGAAGGTATGGCTGTTTACAAGCACGCGCCCGGCTGCCACCGCGACCCGCTCCGTTTCCTGCTTGCTGCCCACATCCACCATTTTGGCTCTGCCTTCATCGTTAAAATGCGTAAAGTCCGCCATCTTCATCCTCCTATACTGTTCATGTTCCTTCCCGCATGGCTCGGGTTGTCTGCGTCGAGAGCCTCACGCATCTCGGGCTTCTGCAGGATGGCCGCGCCGATGATCTCCTTCATCTCGGCAGGGCTCTTACCCTTTATGGATATCTCCGCATCCGAATGGAGACACGGTTTCAGCATCCCGTCTGCCGTAAGCCTTATCTTGTTGCATGTGCCGCAGAATTCACAGCTTATAGGCCTTATGAGTCCTACCCTGCCCTTCGCCCCCGGCAGCCTGTATATAGTCGCCACTCCGTCTGTCATGTCCAGCGGCTCAAGCTCCGGTACACGCTCAAGCACCTTGAGGCAGCTTATGAACCTTGCCTTTTCGAACTCCATGCCGCCGCCTATGGGCATCAGCTCTATGAACCTTACTTCTATTGGTCTGTCCACGGTCAGCTTCACGAAATCCTCTATTTCATCATCGTTGAATCCGCCCATCAGGACGTTGTTTATCTTTATCTTATCGAAGCCCGCTTCAAAGGCGGCATCTATGCCTGCAAGGGCCTCGTCAAGCTCTCCTATCCTGGTGATCTCCCTGTACTTATCGGGATCCAGGGTATCCAGACTGATATTGACCCTGTCTACGCCTGCGGCCCTCAGGTCCTTGCCATACTTGGGAAGTAAAGTTCCGTTGGTGGTGAGGCAGAGCTCTTCTACGCCGTCTATAGATGCGATCTCATGACAAAGTCTGACGATTCCACGCTTTACAAGCGGCTCGCCTCCCGTTATCCTGATCTTTTTTATACCCAGAGAAACAGCGGCTCTGGCTGCCTCGATGGTCTCCTCCGCAGTCATCATCTCGTCATGAGATCTCTTGCATATGCCTTCCTCCGGCATGCAATACCTGCATCTGAGATTACAAAGCTCCGTTACCGAAATCCTCATGTAATCTATGTTTCGTCCGTAATTATCTATCATATGAATCAGTTTTGACCTTTCCGCACTAATTATAACAGAAAAGGTCAAGATAGTAAAACACGTATTTCTGCCAAACCCGCCCTTTAAAGCCTAAAATATCCGGGCCCTTGACTTTGTAAAACCGAAAGGCCATAATCTATCTGTACACGACCGGCAAACCCATAGATGCATCAGATGAAAGGAAAGACCATGAAAAAAGCAGACAGACCCTGCGTTTACATATTGAAATGCGGCGACGGCACCCTGTATACGGGCTGGACCAACGATTTCGAAAGGCGTCTCAAGGCCCACAGCGAGGGCAGGGGCGCCAAATACACCAGAGGCAGAGGCCCCCTTACCGCCGTTTATCTTGAATATCTGCCTGATAAGATCGCGGCAACAAGACGCGAGGCCGCTATAAAGAAGCTGACGAGACCGAAAAAGCTGGCGCTCATAGCTTCTGCGTCCAATGTGCTGAAAAGCAAAGAAGCTGCTACCCGCTAAAGTGCGGGAAGACAGCTTCCTTCCTTATCTTATACCCCTTTTAACATTGTCATTCGTCTGCTCCTGCCTGCAGCATCAGCAGCTTCCGGAACTCCGAAGCCGAACTTCCATAGCTCTTTACATCCTCAGTAAGCTGCTTCGTCGCTCCTGCAGAATCAAGTGAAACGGTGGAGCTTTCCTCCTCTGCTCCCCCGGAACTGATGGAACAGACCCATTCTACCTTATCAACAGACGGTATCAGCGCC
>JAETSS010000139.1 GCA_021769545.1 Eubacterium sp. | reverse complement strand
GTCTTAAGGAATACGAATTTGCCATCAGGGATACCCTTCGTCAGAAGGCTCACATACTGTCCGAGGCCGAGGAAAACATACTTGCTCAGATGAGCGAAGTCACAGGCGCTACCAATGAGATATTTACTATGCTCAACAACGCAGATATCAAGTTCGGCACCATCACCGATGAAGACGGCGATCAGGTTGAGGTCACCCATGGCAGCTATATCAAATTCATGGAAAGCCATAACAGAGAGGTCAGAAAAGCCGCATACAACGCCATGTATGACTCCTACAAGGAGCTTATAAACACCATAGCTTCAACCTACAACTACAATACCAAGACAGATGTGGTAGGCGCAAGGATAAGAAAATACGAGTCGGCCAGAGCCGCTGCCCTTTCCGGAGATAACATCCCTGCCGAGGTTTACGATAATCTTGTTTCTGTAGTCAATGAGAATCTGCCTTCCCCGCGGGTTGGATAGACGTCTATGAGAACAAGGGAAAGACAAGCGGAGCCTACAGCTTCGGCAGCTACGACAGCTACCCTTATATACTCCTCAACTACACCGACACCCTCAAGGACGTATTCACGATAATCCATGAGATGGGACATTCCATGCATTCAAGATACACCAGAGACAATCAGCCGTATATATACGGAAGCCATTCCATATTCACGGCAGAGGTCGCGTCGACGGTAAATGAATCCCTGCTGATGCAGCACCTTTTCAACAAGGACCCGGACATCGAGATGAAAAAGTATCTGCTCAATCTCCATCTTGAAGAATTCAGGACTACCCTGTTCAGACAGACCATGTTCGCTGAATTCGAGGATATCACCCATAAGGCTATAGAAAGCGGTCAGGTGCTGACATCCGACTGGATGTGCGAGCAGTATGAGGCCCTCAACACCAAATACTACGGTCCTGCCGTTGAAAAGGACGACACCATCAAATACGAATGGGCACGCATACCGCATTTCTACAATGCATTCTATGTATATAAATACGCTACGGGATATTCCGCAGCAACGGCCATCTCAGGCAAGATACTTGCAGAGGGCGAACCTGCTGCCAAGGCATATATCGAATTCCTCAAGACAGGAGAATCGGACTATCCTATCGAGCTTTTGAAGATAGCAGGCGTAGATATGAGCAAGCCTGACCCGATAAGGGCCGCAATGGATACATTCAATAACCTCCTCGACGAATTCGAGAAGCTTGTTTAGACCATCAGAACATCATTATACCGGGAGAAGCATATGAAGAAAAAACTTATAAACATCTTTACAAACGAGACGGATATCTCTCTTGAAACACAATCCATACTTGTAAAAAAGCTTGTGGACCGCGGCTATACCGTAACGTGCGGATATTCCAAACAGGCGGATCTCATCATCAGCATAGGCGGAGACGGCTCGCTGCTGAAAACCGTCCATTCATGCGGTTTCCCCGAGTGTCCCATAATAGGTATAAATACAGGGCATCTGGGATTTTTCCAGGAGATATCCCCCGATAAGCTGGATAAGTTTATTTATGATTATGAGACCGGACAATATTCGATACAGGATCTCAGTACGGTCAGGGCTGATGTCACCACATATGACGGACTCCACAATACAAATCTGGGACTCAATGAAATAGTCATAAAAGGCAGACAGACCTATTCCGTACATCTCGATATCTCCATAGAAGGAATGTCCATAGAACGGTTCAGCGGCGACGGTATCCTTGTAGCGACATCTGCGGGAAGCACCGCATACAATTACTCTCTGGGAGGCTCCATAGTCGACCCGAGACTAAAGCTGCTGCAGGTAACGCCTATCGCACCAATGAACACGACAGCCTACCGCTCCTTTACATCCAGCATATTGCTGCCTGCGGAGCTTTCCCTGGGCGTGATCCCCGAAAACGTTGCCGACCGCATATTCGTCGTCAACGACGGTATACAGACAGGATATTCCAACATAAAGGACATAAAGGTGACCGTCTCCGAAACCATCGTACATCTCATGCGATTCAAGGATTACGACTTCTGGAGCAAGGTAAAGACCAAGTTCCTGTAGACCGACCGGACCGACGCTCCCGAACGATCCGGTCAGTTTTGATCGATTCGATCAACCAGACAATTTTAATATCAACTTGAAAGGTATCTCAGATAATGACCGAATTCATCCACAAGGTTACAACCGAAGACGAAGGGCTGGAAATCAAGGATATCATGCGAAATCACTTCGACTTTTCAGCCAGACTCAGAAATAAAATAAAACGCGAAAAACTGGTACTCTTAAACGACAAACAGACGGCGGGATGGATAACGCCCAAGGTCGGCGACGTCATCAGGATCACTCTCCCCGATGAAAAAAGCCATTTCGAGCCACAGGCGATCCCGCTCTATCCCGTATTTGAGGACGACGATATCCTGATAATAAACAAGCAGCCGGGGCTCATCGTCCACCCCACCAAGGGACACCCCTCCGGCACTGTAGCCAACGCACTGATGCACTATATGGAGCAGACAAGCCAGTCCTTTAAAATACGCTTCGTCAATAGACTCGACATGGACACGTCAGGGCTTCTGGTAATCGCCAAAAACGCCTACTGCCAGAACGACTACACAAGGCAGATGAAAGAAAACCTCGTCGAAAAACGCTATATAGCCATAGTAAAAGGCATCGTAGAATCGGACAACGGCACCATCGACCTGCCCATCGGACGCCCCGACCCCGAAAACGTAAGGCGCGGCGTCATGGAAGGCGGATCACCGTCAGTGACACATTACAAGGTCTGTGAACGCTTCCCCAAAAAAGGCTATACCATGGTGGAACTGCTGCTTGAAACAGGCCGCACACATCAGATCCGTGTACATATGTCGCACATAGGACATCCGGTACTGGGCGACTGGCTGTACGGAGGCGACAACATCCTCCTCATGGAAAGACAGGCACTGCACGCCGCCCGGTTATCATTCACACATCCCATAACGAAAGAAAAGCTCATGCTTACGGCGCCGCTGCCAGACGACATGAAGCGCGCCCTCGAGCTTTTAAAATAAGGACAAAGACGACCCCGCGGGGCTATTCCGCAACGGTCTCTCTACAGAAACACGGAAATGACAGATCGCCAAGGCGAAACAAGAAACCCTGGCCCCGTTATTTCCGCTTTTTGATTCCAGGATTTTTCTATGGAAAGGCGCAATCTTTTGGAATTTTAACGCTTATGGACTATGCGAAGGCTGTCTGTTCCAAAGATCCATGCTCATACAGCACTGTCCTTTGGAATATGTGACCTTTCAAACTGCTTTTCAACGTGTTTTTCCAAAGATCCCCCTGATTTGCACCATTATCTTTGGAATACACCTTTGAAAGCAGTCGTGTTGGGGGTAAAATTCCAAAAACGATACGCCTAAAGGCTCACGTTTTTGGAATCTACAGGTATCGCAGGTATCATAAGTATCACCATGTCCGTTCTTTAAAAGCGGGCCTTACGCAGCGCCACCCTTCTTATCTTGCCGCTGATGGTCTTGGGCAGCTCCTCGACGAATTCCAGGACCGATATCCACTTATAAGTTGCCATCCTTTTGTTGGTAAAGTTTCGTATCTCTTTTTCCAGTTTCTTGGAGGCTGTATGACCTTCCGCCGGGATCACCGTCGCCTTGATGATCTGTCCGCGCCTTTCATCGAATACTCCCGTAACGGCACATTCAAGCACGGCAGGATGCTCCATCAGAACGTTTTCTATTTCGAAGGGGCCGACTCTGAATCCCCTCGTTTTTATGACGTCATCGGCTCTTCCAACATACCAGTAATACCCATCTTCATCTACATTCACGGTATCTCCCGTGTGGTACACTCCGCCCCTCCACACGTTGCTGTACAGCTCTTCATCGCCGCAATAATTCATGAATATGCCGTCATGCTTACCGTTCCCGTCGGGGATCACCACCAGCTCGCCTGTCTGTCCCGGCGGTACAGGCTCACCGTCCTCATCTACAACTGCGGTATTGTAGATAGGCGTAGGTTTTCCCATGGAACCCGGCCTTGATTCCGTGCCCACAAGGTTTGCCACCATCAGGACCGACTCCGTCTGTCCGAAGCCTTCCATCAGCCTTAGCCCCGTCTGTTCCTCAACGGCATCAAAAACTATGGGATTGAGAGCTTCGCCCGCCGTAGTTATATATTTCAGCGCGGAAAGGTCCACCCTGTTCATTCCGTATTCAACGAAATACCGGTAAACGGTAGGCGGGGCACAGAAGCTGGTCACCCTGTACTGTGAGATGATCCTCAGCAGCCCTCTCGGCGAGAAGGAATCGAAATCGTATACCATCACCGCGCATCCGCATAGCCACTGGCCGTAGATTTTCCCCCATGATGCCTTTCCCCAGCCCGTCTCTGCCACGGAAAGGTGCAGGCCGTTTTCCTCCACGTTCTGCCAGTGCTTTGCCGTCATTATATGGGCAAGAGTATAGGTATGATCGTGTATCACCGCCTTGGGATATCCGGTAGTTCCCGATGTAAAGTATATTATCATAGGCTCCTCAGCCTTCGTGTCTTCTCTTTGAAAGGTTTCCGGGGCCTTAGTCATTTCCTGTGAAAAATCCACCGTTTCGGGATAGTTGCTTCTGACTGCGAATATCGTCTCAAGCTGAGGACAGAGCTCACGAGCTTTTGTAAGATCCGATACTGTGCTGCCGTCAGGTGTGGCTATCGCAGCCGTGATATCTGCCGTATTTATGCGGTACACGAGATCATCCACCGTAAGCATATGAGTGGCAGGTATCATTATCGCTCCAAGTTTATGAA
>JAETSS010000138.1 GCA_021769545.1 Eubacterium sp. | reverse complement strand
GACGTCAAATCGATTACACTCATAAAAGCTCCTGTTTTCGTTGCAGATATGCACCTGTACAGATGTCCTTAAAGAGTCGGCACTTCATCCTTTCCAAACGCGGGAGGCCTATACGTTTCCATAATAGACCCTATCGGTCTCATCTCCATGCTCTGCCAAAAGCGAAGGCTAATAAGACTCGGATTTTATTAATTTGTCACGTTACTAGTATTTTAGCAGTAAGCCGCAGAAAATGTCAACAGAAGATAGCTCCCTTTTCATATCGACTTGCTGTATTTATATCATCAATTTGCATTATTTGCTGTAAAAGGTAAACAGCTCGTGTATTATCTTCATGGCCGCCCATGTTGTAACGTCGTTCACATCCAGCGGCGGAGCCACCTCCACTATGTCCATTGCCTTTATCGGAAGATTTTTCAAAAGACCTCTGAATATCCGTGTCAGCTCAAAGGGGTTAAGACCGCCTGATACAGGTGTTCCTGTTCCCGGAGCATAAGCAGGATCCAGCACGTCTATATCCAGGGTGAGATATATGGCATCGTATCCGCTGTACTTCGCCGTCAGCTGCTCTATGATGCTGTCAGCACCTCTGTCGTACACATCGGCTGCTCTGATGGTCAGTATCCCCGGATTTTCCTTTATCAGCTCAAGCTCCGTCTCCTCCGCCACTCTGACACCTACGAAGGACAGATCCACATCATTTACGACACCCTCCAGCGCCCGGGCTTCCGTACATGCATGAGACCATATATGCCCGTCGTATTCGGGACACAGATCGTAATGAGCATCGAAATGGATTACGCCCAGCTTCTTATCGCCGTGATATCTCCTGAATGCCTTGTGAAGAGGTATCGTCACCGAGTGATCTCCGCCCAGAAACAGGCACATGTTTCCCGTTTTCATCAGCTCAAGGGCGCTTTCCTCTACTTCGCCGAAATATTTCTCCCAGTCCAGCAGCGCATGAATGTCTCCCGCATCGTACAGCAGACCGTCCTTTATGGGGATGAATTCGTCTGTTGTATCGGAAAGGTCAACCGACAGCAGCCTGATGTTTTCCGGTGCCTTGGCTGCTCCCTTATTGAGGCTTACCGCATTGTCAAAGGGAACTCCCATAATGCATATCTCGGCTTTCTCCTTCGTTTCAGCGGCCCATCTCAGCCACGACGCTTCATTGAAATTTGATTTTTCCAGCATTTTATACCTCCTAAAAAAACAGGATATCAGTACGGAACCATATCCCTGTTACGCTCCGGTGATATGATCCCCTGATATCCTACATTTCTATCGTATTTTACTACTCGTCCAGCGACTTGTCCGTAGCAGTATCGTATATCTTCAATACCTCGGCTGACGGTTCCTTGTCTATCAGACTTACCACAACAGCCAGTATAAGTCCTGTTATGAAGCCCGGAAGAAGCTCATAAAGCCCTGTCGGCTCTGCCAGGAATATATACCACAGAACATCGACCAAAGCACCGCTTATAACACCTGCGATGGCGCCTTTGTATGTAAGTCTTCTCCAGAACAGAGACAGCACCACTACAGGTCCGAAGGCCGATCCGAAGCCGCCCCATGCATTTTCCACCATGTCCATGATAGCCTGAGCACCTGACCCTTTGCTGGAAGCGATAAAGTATGCGATCACTGCAACGATCAGCACGATCACACGACCTACCCAGAGGATCTCCTTATCGCTGGCATTCTTGCGGAATATCGGCTTATATATGTCCGATGTAAATGAGCTTGACGCTACGAGAAGCTGCGAATCCGCTGTCGACATGGATGCTGCGATTATCGCCGACATCAGAAGCCCCGCTATGACTCCCGGGAACAGCATCCTTGCAAATGCAATGAATACCGTCTTCTGCGCACCTACCGTCAGCAGTTCATCTGCCAGCAGCATTCTTCCGAAATATGCGATGAGGCATGTTGCTCCCAGCGACAGTACTACCCAGATGATAGCCACTACAGCGCTTTTCTTTATCATCGACGGTTTTTCTATCGACATGAATCTTACAAGTATATGTGGCATACCGAAGTAGCCCAGTCCCCATGCAAGACCCGTAAGTATCTCAGTTATGCTGGCATCAAACACGCCCGTTCCGAAGGAGCATTCCACAACGGCTCCGCTTGCTGCATCGGTATACGAATATACCGTCGATAAAGCAGCCGTATCCAGTTCCTTCGTCGCCACTACTACGATAGGAACGGCCAGTAACGCCACAAGCATCAGAAGTCCCTGGAAAAAGTCCGTCCAGCACACAGCCTTGAAGCCGCCCAGGAACGTATAAGCTATTATTATCAGCACGAATATCAGCATAGCCGTGCTCTCCGAAAGTCCCGGGAATACCGTGACGAATACCGATGTTCCTGCAACAAAGCTGGATGCAACGTAGATGGTGAAGCATACGAAGAATATCACAGCGCATATTATCTGGAGCGCAGGATTTCCCGCTGCAAATCTGTTGGAAAGATACTGTGGCAGGGTTATGGAATCGTTTGCCGCCTTCGAGAACTTTCTCAGTCTCTTGGCGATAAACAGCCAGTTAGCCATAGTTCCCAGCGCCAGTCCTATTCCTATCCACATCTGACCGAAGCCGAATGCCAGGATGCTTCCCGGCAGTCCCATCAGCAGCCATGCAGACATATCCGACGCCTGTGCGGAAAGCGCCGTTACCCATGGACCCATGGCTCTTCCGCCTAAAAAGTAGTCTTTTTCTCCGCTGCCCTTGCCCTTGATGAAGAACACAAGTCCGATTGCCAGAACAAGAACAAAGTAGCATACAAATGCCAGTATTTCGTAGTTCATTTTTTCCTCCAAATCATTAATCCCTATAAAACCCTCTCCGACAAATGCCGAAGAGGGATCTGGTCTGTATAATTATACACAATATATTATCAAATTTTATGTGAATATGCAATAAAATATCTGAAATTGTACTTTTTTTGTATTTTATTTTTCACGACTGCCTGCATATTCATTTATCGCCTCGAGAAATACCTTGCCGTACTTTTTCAGCTTGGCCTCTCCGACTCCCGATATTTCCAGCATTTCCTTATCCGTCGCCGGCATATGTATGCAAAGCTCCCTAAGGGTCTTATCAGTAAAGATGACGTATGGCGGTACGCTCTGTGTCTTGGCAAGCTTCATACGCAAAGCGCGCAGCTTTTCGAAAAGTTCGGGGTTTTGAGCAGGCAAAGCGGCCGACGCGCCTTTTTTGCGCTTTCTTTCGGCAATATCCTCCTTTTTCTCTTCCTTCGGGATCTTCATGATGACCTTATCACCGGAAAGCAGCAGTCTGTCCGCCTTCGGAGTGACCTCCAGAAGTCCGTATCTGTCCTCGCTCTTTTCGAGATATCCCTCGTACAGCAGATGATCCATCACCTTTCTCAGGAACACCACGGTCTTGTCCGATTCCGCTCCGTAATACGTATTTTCGTCCAGCCTGTACCTCTCTATCCTGTCGGTGCTGCTCCCTCTCAGGGTATCAAGTATCGTTATGACTCCGTAGCTTCTGTAGCAATCGTTGATACAGCCGATGATATTCCTTGCGGTACCGGTGATATCAGCTTCCTCGAAGTTGGTAAGGCAGCTGCTGCAGTTGCCACAGTAGCCCGGAGCCTTCTCTCCGAAATAATCCAGCATGTAATTTCTGAGACAGTCGCTGGTATGGCAGTAAAAGGTCATCTTTTTCAGCCGCTGTCTGTCCCTTTCACGGATCATCTCCCGCTCTTTAAGACTCAGCTCCTCGTTTTCGCTGTCCTTTTCTATGAAAAACTGATTTGTTATCACATCCCGACCGCTGTAGAGAAGTATACAGTCCGCCTTTTCTCCGTCGCGCCCGGCACGCCCCGCCTCCTGATAATAGCTCTCCATGTTCTTCGGCATGCTGTAATGTATCACGAAGTTCACATTGGATTTATCTATACCCATACCGAAGGCGTTTGTAGCCACCATGACGGGCTTCACGTCGAATATGAAGTCATCCTGATTCTGTCTGCGCTCTTCGTCCGAAAGCCCCGCATGATATCGTGTTGCCTTCACTCCGTCTGCATTGAGCCTTTCGCAGACCTCCTCCACGTGCTTTCTAGTAAGGCAGTATATGATACCGCTTGAGGAAGGATGCTCCTCTATGTATTTTATCACTGCCCCGTACTTATCCTTTGGCTTCCTGACAGCAAAGAACAGATTCTTCCTGTCAAAGCCGGTTGTCACCACTGCAGGCTCACGAAGCTCCAGTATCCTTATTATATCGTCCTTTACCTGGGCTGTAGCTGTTGCCGTAAAGGCGCTGACTATGGGCCTGTGCTCCAGCCTTTCTATAAAATCCAGGATCTTGAGATAGCTGGGCCTGAAATCCTGTCCCCACTGTGACACGCAGTGAGCCTC
>JAETSS010000137.1 GCA_021769545.1 Eubacterium sp. | reverse complement strand
TCTCCTTCTTCGTTCATGTGGTTTATCGTCTCTTCGATAGTCTCACATACCGAGCCCATGGCAACTATGATCCTTTCGGCATCAGGTGCTCCCACATAGTCGAACGGCTTGTAGCTTCTTCCTGTCATCTCGCTGATCTTGTCCATGTATTCCACTACGATCTCAGGTACTGCATCGTAGAATCTATTCGATGCTTCTCTTCCCTGGAAGAATACGTCAGGGTTCTGTGCCGTACCTCTGATGACAGGGTGCTCAGGATTCAATGCTCTTTCTCTGAATTCCTGCAGTGCCTCCCAGTCTACCAGCTTCTTGAAATCATCGTAGCTGAACACTTCGATCTTCTGGATCTCATGTGATGTCCTGAATCCGTCGAAGAAGTGCAGGAACGGTACTCTTCCCTTGATGGCTGCAAGGTGGGCGATCCCGCCAAGATCCATTACTTCCTGTACCGAGCCTGAGGCCAGCATTGCAAAGCCTGTCTGTCTGCATGCCATTACGTCTGAGTGATCTCCGAAGATACAGAGTGCATGGGTGGATACGCTTCTTGCTGCAACGTGGAAAACTCCGGGCAGCAGTTCGCCTGCGATCTTATACATGTTTGGGATCATCAGGAGAAGTCCCTGGGATGCTGTATATGTAGTGGAAAGCGCTCCTGCTGAAAGTGAACCGTGTACGGCTCCTGCCGCACCTGCTTCCGACTGCATCTCAGCTACCTTTACCGTCTGTCCGAAGATGTTCTTTCTTCCATATGCAGCCCATTCATCCACTACCTCCGCCATGGTAGATGACGGTGTTATCGGATAAATAGACGCTACATCGGTAAACGCATACGACACATGTGCCGCTGCCGTATTACCGTCCATAGTTTTCATTTCTCGTTTTGTCATAAATTTCCCTCCATTTAATTACACGATTAGAATCCAGACGCTGGCTTTATTCGCCCGGATTTTAAGCATAAATCCCGCCGTGCGGCCCGCTTTGCTTCCCGTGCGGAATGTTATACGTATATCGCTTACCCTATAATATAGTAAGCAATAATTATGCCATTTGTAACTGCTACTAGTATAGCACACTATCATTAATTTTACCGTAACCGCCTATTTTCGTCAACCTTGTACTAAAAATTATACAAAATACACGAAAAAACTTGATCCCTGCCCTTTATGAGGCCTGATACAGACCCACTTAATCGTTTTTACAAAACTTGTGTGCTTGTTATAGGTATCGTTTACTGATATAATAATATTGCAACTACGCATAAAGATAGAAAACATGGAGCATGAAACGTTGAAAAAAATCAAAGGATGGAAACACGAAAAAGAATTTGATACTCAAACGCTCATATCGGATATCGGTCCCCTTAGTGAAGGTGATACGCCGGATAACAGCGGAACCGATAAAAAGTCAGACGATACACGTAAGGCGATGGATCTCAAAACCATCACAGATGCGGAAAGCCGCGTATCGGACGATACCGTGACTCAGGTATACGAGCCTCGTCCGCTGACACCCGATGACGATATATATGAAGATATAATCGAACAGTTTGCATCCGAGCCTACAAAACCGAAATACTGGTTCGAGGAATTCGGAGATTACTGGTCATGCAGCTGCGGTCATATCAATAAGGGCGACACATGTATGAGCTGCGGCCTGCAGCGCGATCTTTTGCGCTCGCTGTTTATTTTGCATAAGCCGGCAGATTCGCCCGGAAAGCTCAACAAAAAACTCAGCAAAGCGGCTAAGGAGCAGGTAGATAAAGAGAAGCAGGTCCTTACCGATAAAGAAAACAGACGTAAGCAGCGTGAAGCCGCAGGAGACGATGGACTTTCCGTAGTCCCCATCGAGGTGGATATGCAGGAAGAAACCGCTCCGCAGGAAGAGATCATCCAAGATGATACGGATGCTTCTGTTCCGCAGGAGGAACCTGTCACGGAGGCCGGTACTTTTCCGGAAAACCACGTTATTCAGGAAGAAAACGCTGCAGCCGAAGGCCATCAAAGTCTGGTCCCTGCGGTGATAAACAAAAACACGAAATTCCGCGACAGCGCTTTCAAAAAAAAGATTATAGCGGCCATCGCGGCATGTCTTGTGCTGATAGGCGGAGGGATCTTCGTGATATATCATTACCTGGCGGCTCCCGCGATGCAGTATGAGGATGCGATGAAGCTCCAGAAGGAAGGAAAGTACGAAAAGGCCATTGAAAAATACGAGGCTCTGGGCGACTATAAGGACTGTGAGGACCGTATATGGCAATGCTACTGCAGCATAGGCGACGAGTATTTCGCCGCAGGAGAGTTCACCAAGGCCATAGATACATACAACATCGCCATCAAATTAAAGGATGACAAGAAGCTCCACAACAAGGTATGGAAATGCTACATCGGCATAGGCGATAAGTATTTTGAAGCAGGTAAATTCCAAAAAGCCATAGATACATACAATACCGCCATCGATCTAAAGGACGATGAGACGCTTCACGATAAGATATGGCAGTGCTACATCGGTATAGGCGATAAGTATCTGGCAGAAGGTAAATACGACGAAGCTCTCAGCACTTACGCCACTGCCGTAGGCATCAAGGACAACGAAACGATACAGGGCAAGATAAATCAGGCGAAATTCGAATACGTCAAGGCATATCAGGCTGACAGAACAGCCAAGGTAGAAGAATACATGAATGATCTTATGGCCGTTAAATTTTCGGGCATCAAGGATATATACGACAGCTATTATGCATGGCATGTGAATATCATCGCCAATACATCGGCGGAGGATTATTCAAACGATGTCAGCACCGTAAGTCGAAAGGACACCGTATACTTCCATTCGATGCTGAGCGGCGGAGAGCCTTCCGAGCAGATATCGGTATACTATGAGATTTCGTGGCCTGACGGTGACAGCCAGATCTATAATCTCAACTCCACGTGGGTAGCCGGTTCCAAGATAACGGCAAGGTTCCAGTATCCGATACCGCTCTTCGGCAAGGAGGGCAAGCTGACCTTCAAGCTCTATGACAGAAGCACCAATGAGCTTCTCGGCAGCGACTCGGTCACGTTCAAAAATTAGACATATCATAACAAAAACAAGGGAAGAACGGATCTAAAACAGACTTCGTTCTTCCCTTGTTTACTTTTTGTTATATCATAAGGTAATTACGCGTTGTATACCTTATTGAAAATTTCCAGATACTGCTCCTTTGTAGCCTCGATAGGATTTGAAGGATTGCACACGTGCTTTGAAGACGCCTCCGCAAGATAATCAAAATCCTTAGGATCGATCACGTCAAATGTACCCAGCTTAGGTATATTGAGCTCGGCGCATAAGCTTCTTATCACCTCAACGCCTGCCAGAGCCGCCTCTTCATAAGTCTTGCCTTCCACATCGGCACCTAACGCCTTGGCAACATCTGCATATTTCTCAGGATTTCCCGGAATGCTGAATTCACATACATCTGCCAGAAAGATGGAGTTGGCAACGCCGTGAGGAATATCATAAAATCCTCCGAAGCATTCAGCGATACAGTGTACTGCCGCCGTATCAGCATTTCCAAAAGCGATTCCCGCCATCATGGACGCCAGCATCACTGCCTCCATAGCATCCGCATCCCTGTCATTTGCAGCCTTGACGATATTCTCACCGATCAATTTGACAGCATAGATGGATATCGCATCGGTTACCGGAGTTGCAACGGTAGAAACGTACGCTTCAACGGCATGGGTAAGAGCATCTATTCCCGTAGTGGATATCAGCGAACCCGGAAGACCGTTTATCATATCAGGATCAACAAGAGCCAACACAGGAGCACATTTAGGATCGAATATATTGCCCTTTAAATGAGTTTCCGTATTGCTGATAACTGCATTAAATGTAACTTCACTTCCCGTTCCGCATGTGGTAGGTATGCATATCACAGGAACGCTCTGTACATCCAGCTCTACATCCATCCAGTCTCTTGCGGTCTTGCCGTTTGTCATGACTGTCGCCATCGCCTTGGCAGTATCCATCGCGCTTCCTCCGCCTACAGCGATAAGCACGTCCGCACCTGCTTCCGCAGCGATCTTTGCACCCTTATCGCAATCGTAATCACGCGGATTAGGCACGATGCCGTCAAACAGCATGCATACGAAACCGGCATCCTCGATATACGACTTGATCTGATCTGCGATCCCGATCTTTATGATACCTTCATCCGTAACCAGCATAGGTCTCTCGAAACCTCTGGCCTTGATCTCCTCTCCTACGTCCTTAACAACGCCTCTTCCGAACCTTATCTGGGTCGGGAGATAAAATCCAAAATCACCAATCATAGTATTAGCACCTCCTGATTGTCATTAAACCGTTTACTGTAACTGTGTATCTCATATATTTTATATATTTGAATCTAATCTTGTATTGAGAC
>JAETSS010000136.1 GCA_021769545.1 Eubacterium sp. | reverse complement strand
AAGGGTGAGATCCACGCTGCGGTCTGCGACCTTCACCTCATGACCGTCTACATTTATGCTCAGATCTCCCGATGTGATTATCGTATCTCCGCTGCCGCACGGTTCCAGCGTCACCTCGTATCTTCTCAGCACCGCCTTTATCCTTGCCATCAGCTCACGGATACCGAAGGGCTTTGAGATATAATCGTCCGCGCCGAATTCAAGGCCCATCACCTTATCGACCTCCTCGGTCTTGGCCGTTATCATGATTATCGGCGTGTTGTTTCCTTCTTCTCTGAGCTCCCTGCATATATCGTATCCGTTCTTTCCCGGAAGCATTATATCCAGCAGCACCAGATCCGGCTTTTCTCTGTGGACCATGGTTATACCCATTATACCGTCCTCTGCGGCGATCCCGTCGTATCCGTTTGTTTTAAGATTATAGAGCACCAGCTCCCTTATATTGGGCTCATCCTCTATTATCAGTATCTTTTTCATATTGCCATATCTCCTTTATGATCGCAGAAAGTATACTGTACCTTTAGTGTAACATATTTTTCCGCCCTACTCAATGTTTTGATTTTCCATAATGGCGGCATCCGCTATGTTGTTGCAGTAGTCGCCGATCTTCTCTATATCGTGCAGCACATCGGTGTATATCACTGTGAATTCAGGCGAGCATTTTTTCTGGTTCAGCCTTTTCATATGCTGCTTTCTGAGGAATTTTTCTCTGCGGTTCATCTCATCCTCCGCATGCCTTATATCATATGCAGACTTCGTGTCTCCTGTCTCAAGAGTCGTTATGCTGCTCTGGGTCATGCTCTTTGCAAGGTCGAAGCACTCGTATATCTCAGAATATGCCTCATCGGAAAATTCATACGAATTTTTTATCTTGGCGTCGGCAAATTCGGCAATATTTTTACAGTGATCGCCTATATGCTCTATGTCCAATGCGGAATGCATCAGCGATGCGATCTTTATACCCTGTTCTTCCGTATTGGTCTCCCTGGATACCATAGCCGACAGATACTGCAAGATCTCGCCCTGGAGCTTGTCTACATCTTCCTCTCTGGCAAATACATCCCTGACCGCCGCCGCATCGTTTCCGATAAATGCCTTCTGGGCAGAAACGATCATCTCATAGGTCATATGTCCCAGTCTCACCAGCTCCTTCGTGGCCAGATGTATCGCTGCAAAAGGCTGCTCTATCACGTTGTAGTCCAGATATACAGGATCCGCAGGAAGTCTGTCCGTCTCTTTTCCCGGAACTATCTTCGTAACTATCCTGACAAGCAGTCCGATAAGCGGTATGAACAATATCGTATTGAACAGATTGAAGCAAAGGTGCGCGTTGGCTATCTGTCTGGCTATCACGTCCACCTCGGCTCCCGAAGGCGATATCATCCTGATGAACTGCGCGTAATACGGAATGAACCATATGAATATCAGCGTTCCTGTGAGGTTGAAGATCACGTGGGCCGCCGCAGTCCTCTTGGCAGCTACCGAGGCTCCTATAGATGCGAATACAGCGGTTATCGTCGTTCCTATGTTGTCACCGAACAGAATAGGCAGCGCTCCCTCCAGGCCTATGATGCTGGTAACTCCGTCGGCTGCCGCTGTGGACGCCAGATTCTGCAGCACCGCGATGGTGGCCGAGCTGCTCTGTATCACCACTGTCATGATGGTCCCCAGCAGCACACCCAGTACAGGTATATCCTGCACCTGCATCATCAGATCAACGAACACCTGTGAACCCGCAAGGGGTTTCATAGTCTCTCCCATGATATTGATGCCAACGAAAAGCACTCCGAAGGCGAATACAGTCTGACCTATGTATGTGATGATCTCCTTCTTTTTTATGAAAAAATACATTATGAAGCCTACTGCCACAAAGGCCCACGCATAATCTCCTATCTTGAATGCGATGAGCTGTGCCGTGATGGTAGTACCGATATTGGCTCCGAGAATTATGCTTATGGCCTGCGGAAGCTTCATCAGCCCTGCACTTACAAAGCCTATCACCATTACGGTAGTGGCGCTGCTGCTTTGCAGCACTGCCGTCACCAGAGCTCCCGCCAGCACTCCCAGCAGCGGATTCTTCGTCAGTATCGCCAGTATCTTCCTCATCTTGTCTCCTGCAGATTTCTGAAGTCCGTCGCTCATGAAGTTCATCCCGAATATAAACAGGGCAAGCCCTCCCAGCAGCGTTATTATCATCTGTAAAATATCACTGTTCATGTTCCTCTCCTTAAAATCCAAATCAAGTATAAATTTTACAGACATATATTAAATTTATCGGTTATATAAAAAAAGCGCCGCAGCGTTAATTAAAGGTTAATTTTTCGTAAATTCAGGCACGAAAAAATGCGGCAGTATTTTTGCTTCTGCCGCATTATCTTAACCTTTATTTAACAATCATCCCACTGCCGGATTTCTCTTTTTATCATCTATGTACGTCGATGGCCCTGAAATTGATATCCTTGAGCACTGCGTTGGCTATATTGTCGCAGCTGTCACCGATCTTCCTTATGTTATTGATGACATCCGTATAGATGACCGAGAATTCAGGCGAGCATTTTTTCCTGTTGAGCCTTTCCATATGCTTTTGTCTCAACTGTTCTTCCATTTCCTCCATGACGATCTGCTGCTCCTTGACGCTCCTTGCAAGAGGCGTGTTGCCGGTATTGAGAGCCTCTATGGAGTTGCTTACCATCTTGCTTCCATGGTCGAAACACTGATATATCTCCGCACATGCCGAATCCGAGAAATTGTATCCGTATTTGATCTTATCTATGGCAAAGCCCGCGATGTTCTTACAGTCGTCGCCTATATGCTCTACGTCCGACACCACGTGCATCAGCCCCGATATGCTGGCGGCCTGATGCTCCGTAACGGTCTCAACCGAGAATATGGACGAAAGATATTTGACTATCATATCACGCAGGTTGTTTACGATCCTGTCGGTCTCTATAACCTTGTTGGCTGCCTCCATATCCTCGCTCAAAAATGCCTTTTTCGTATCCACTATCATGCCTGCGGTGATCTCCGCCATTCTTTCGATCTCTCTTGTAGCCAGATGTATAGCCGCGAAAGGCTGCTCAAGCACGTTGTAATCCAGATATACCGCTTCCATGGGATCTCTGTCCGCATCGGTCCCCGGTATCAGTTTGGTAACCACCTTGGCAAGTACGCTGATCAGCGGCAGGAACACTATCGTGGTAGCGACGTTAAAGAACAGGTGGGCATTGGCTATCTGCCTTGCTATGACATCCAGCTCGTCTCCCGTGGTGGATATCATCGTGACGAAATTGGCGATATAAGGTGTGAACCATATGAATACAAGGGTCCCCACCACATTGAATATCGTATGGGAAAGAGCTGTGCGCTTGGCATTTACGGTTCCGCCTATGGATGCCAGCAGCGCTGTTGATGTGGAGCCTATATTTGTACCGAACAATATAGGGATGGCACCTGTCAGACCTATAAGACTCGTTATACCGTCAGGCCCCGCCGTGCTTGCCAGATTCTGGAGCACTGCGATGGACGCCGAACTGCTCTGGAGTATGGCCGTCATAACCGCTCCCGCTATCACGCCCAGCACCGGCACATCCGCCACCTTAAGCATCATATTGGAAAAGGCTTCGCTCTGTGCCAGCGGCTCCATGGCCATGGCCATTATATTGAGACCGCAGAACAATATTCCAAAGGCGAATATAGCCTGTCCGAAATCGGTGATCTTCTCGTATTTGAAATTGAAGAAATACATGATGAAGCCCACTATCACGAAGGCCCATGCGTAATCTCCTATCTGGAACGCCACCAGCTGGGCCGTGACGCATGTACCTATATTGGCTCCCATGATGATGCTGATAGCCTGCTTAAGCGTCATCAGATTCGCCGATACGAAGCCTATGACCATTACGGTGACAGCTCCGCTGCTCTGCAGGACCGCGGTTGCCGCCGCTCCCGCAAGGACACCTATAAAGACGTTTTTAGTCAGCAGCGCCAGGATGCTTTTCATCTTTTCTCCCGCCGCTTTCTGTAATCCCTCACTCATGAAATTCATTCCATAAATGAATAACGCCAATCCTCCAAGTAACTGTAATACGATCTTTAACACTTCTGTATTCATTTTATCACCACTACGATCTTTAACAACTATATTGTAATCATATTTTTATTATATTGTTAAGACCGCGTTAAACAAAGGGACTTAATGTTAATTTTATGTTAAGGTTGTGTTAAGGAATAAATACATTGACTTTTAAATTGTTTTTTACATATTAAATTTAAAGTATTATTCGTCTGTTTCCAGATTTAACCTCTGTAATATATCTTTGATTATTCCTATGTCCTCAATAATACTAATGCCAAAACATTTTTTGCCTGCATCTTTTAGAGATGCTCCGATATGGTATGCGATTTT
>JAETSS010000135.1 GCA_021769545.1 Eubacterium sp. | reverse complement strand
TCCGCAACATACCGCTGCAAAACAAACCCAAATCGCACAAATAGGGACTGTCGCACTAAGAAAAAATCATTCAGGATACAGCCGTCAAACACTTCCGCAGCATATCATATCCTGTCTGCAAATTTCTTAATGCAACAGTCCCATATATCTATAATATGGGAACCACGTCCCATCATTTCTTTTTACGAGAAGAACT
The DNA here is from genome assembly GCA_021769545.1 of Eubacterium sp. The sequence continues at coordinate 4,270 of JAETSS010000135.1, read as the reverse complement.
CCTTTATCGAATCCAGAAAGCTGCTCTTCTTATGATAGCATTCACTTGTTACGCTCTTGCCCATGGAAGCTATCGCTTTCTTCTGCTTGGAATTGAGCTTTGTAGGAACCTCCAATGTCACCTTCACGTAAAGATCGCCCTTCCTGCTGCTCCTTACGCTCTTGATGCCCTTGCCCTTTAATCTGAACACGGTGCCCGGCTGAGTTCCCGCAGGTATCTTATATGTTACCTTGTCCTCCAGTGTAGGCACTACGATGTCGTCTCCCAGAGCCGCCTGGTCGAATGTGATAGGTATCTCAAGCCACAGATCCTGACCTCTTCGTTCAAAGAGCTTATGAGGCTTGACATTTATCACGATGTAAAGATCTCCGTCTGGACCTCCGTTGATGCCCGGTTCGCCCTGTCCCTTGATAGGTATCACGGAATCGTTGTCCACGCCTGCAGGGATGTTTATGGATATCGTCACGTTGTCCTTGACTCTTCCGGTGCCGCCGCAGTCCTTGCAAGGAGTTTCATTTATCTCGCCTGTGCCGTTGCAGTCAGGACACGGCGATACGCTCTGAAAAGTTCCCAGCGGAGTCCTCTGTGCCGTATGGATCTCTCCCGTGCCTCCGCATTTAGGACACTGCTTCTTGGATGTTCCCGGAGCTGCACCTGTTCCGCCGCAGGTCTTGCATTTGACGAACTTGCTGATCTTTATCTGCTTCTTCGTACCGAATGCAGCTTCCTTGAAATCTATGGTTATGGCCTTTTGAAGATCGCTACCCTTCCTCGGTCCGTTTCTGCGTGAACGGTTTCCGCCGCCGCCAAATCCACCGAAGCCGCCTCCGAACATGTCGAAGATATCTTCAAATCCGCCGAAGCCGCCAAATCCACCGAAGCCGCCTGCACCGCCGCCAAATCCCGCATTCGGATCTACGCCCGCATGACCGAATCTGTCATACTTTTCCTTCTTTTCAGGATCGGAAAGCACGGCATACGCTTCATTGATCTCCTTGAACTTCTCTTCGGCTTCCTTATCACCCGGATTTTTGTCCGGGTGATATTTCATAGCCATTTTTCTGAAAGCCTTTTTTATATCGTTGTCACTGGCGCCCTTCTGCAGTCCAAGCACCTCATAGTAATCACGTTTATCTGCCATTTGACCTATTTATCCTCATCAACAACTTCATAGTCGGCATCAACTACATTATCAGCGTCAGGTCCTGCACCGGCATTGTCTGCCGCACCTGCACCTGCAGCTCCTGCCATGTTAGGATCTGCTCCTGCTGCCTGCGCCTGCTGATACATCTTAGCCGATATCGTATGGAACTTTTCTGTCAGCTTTTCTGTCTTGTCCTTGATGTCATCCATGTTGTTAGCTTCGAGAGCCTTTGAAAGCTCATCCTTAGCTGCGTTGATATCGTTCTTTTCGTCTTCTGAAAGTGCGTTTTCAAGCTCCTTCATGTTCTTTTCGGTTTCATAAACGAGAGTCTCGGCTCTGTTTCTGATCTCTACTTCTTCTTTTCTCTTCTTGTCTTCCTCGGCATACTGCTCTGCTTCCTTGACCTTAGCCTGGATCTCTTCGTCGGAGAGCTTAGTCGATGAAGTGATGGTTATGCTCTGTTCCTTGCCTGTTCCCATATCCTTGGCGCTTACGTTTACGATACCGTTAGCATCGATATCGAATGTAACCTCGATCTGAGGGATTCCGCGTGGAGCAGGTGGGATACCTGTAAGCTGGAATCTTCCCAGAGTCGTATTGCCTGATGCCATATCTCTTTCACCCTGCATTACATGGATATCTACTGCAGTCTGATTGTCTGCGGCAGTCGAGAATATCTGGCTCTTCTTCGTAGGAATAGTCGTATTTCTTTCGATGAGCTTCGTAGCTACGCCGCCCAGTGTCTCGATGGAAAGTGACAGCGGAGTAACGTCCAGCAGAAGTACATCGTTTACTTCACCTGTCAGTACGCCTGCCTGTATAGCAGCGCCTACAGCTACGCATTCGTCAGGGTTGATTCCCTTGAACGGCTCTTTGCCCGTTACCTTCTTTACGGCTTCCTGAACTGCAGGGATTCTCGTTGAACCGCCTACCAGGATAACCTTGGAAAGATCACTGTTGCTTACTCCCGCATCTGCCATAGCCTTCTTCATAGGCTCGATGGTCTTGTCTACGAGATCTGCTGTCAGCTGATCGAACTTAGCTCTTGTAAGATCCATGTTCATGTGGAGCGGACCGTTTTCGTTTACTGTGATGAACGGCAGATTGATGTTTGTAGTCTGTGCGCTTGAAAGCTCCTTCTTAGCTTTTTCTGCAGCTTCCTTGAGTCTCTGGAGAGCCATCTTGTCGTTCCTGAGATCGACTCCGTTTTCCTTTGCAAAGCTGTCAGCCATGAAGTTCAGCACTGCTTCGTCGAAGTCGTCGCCGCCCAGCTTGTTGTTTCCGTTTGTAGCCAGTACTTCGAATACGCCGTCGCCCAGCTCAAGGATGGATACGTCGAACGTACCACCGCCCAGGTCGTATACCAGGATCTTATGCTGACTTTCGTCCTTGTCGAGACCGTATGCCAGTGATGCTGCCGTAGGCTCGTTGATGATCCTCTTTACATCCAGACCTGCGATCTTTCCTGCGTCCTTTGTCGCCTGCTTCTGGCTGTCTGTAAAGTAAGCAGGTACTGTGATTACAGCTTCCGTTACCTTTTCTCCCAGATAGCTTTCGGCATCTGCCTTGAGCTTGCCCAGAGTCATAGCTGAAATGTCCTGCGGAGTATACTTCTTTCCGTCGATCTCTACCGTATGATCTGTACCCATATATCTCTTGATGGATGCTATGGTTCTGTCAGGGTTTGTGATTGCCTGTCTCTTGGCAGTCTCACCTACAAGTCTTTCACCGTTCTTTGCAAAACCTACAACTGACGGTGTAGTTCTATTTCCCTCTGCGTTGGCTATAACAACAGGTTCTCCTCCTTCGAGAACAGCTACGCACGAGTTTGTTGTTCCTAAGTCGATTCCTATTACTTTTCCCATTTTCTATTCTTCCTCCTCCTGGATTGCTTGTCTTTTTTCCTTATTACTGCGTTGTTGCTCGCTCATCGCTCAGTCACATACTCAGAGTATGCTCCTTCGTTCTTCGCTCACACGCCTTGTACTAAGAAAAAAATCCGGCGCAATCTGTTATTTTATTTTTTTCAATTCATTTTACAGTTCGATATCGTTCATTGAACGTCGAACCGGTTTATATTTTATGGAAAATATCGTTTTGCGATACTTTCCGAAATATCACATCATGGATCGATCGGATCAGTTTACCACCTTTACCATGGACGGTCTGATGACCTTGCCGTTAAGAGTGTAACCCTTCTGCATAACTCCGGAGACCTTGCCGCTTTCGTATTCCTCGGTGTCCTCCGTCATCACCGCATTGTGGATATTGGGATCGAAGTCCTCGCCAAGGGCTGCGATTTCTGCCAGACCCGACTTTTCAAGTACGCCGCTGAGCTGCTTGAAGATCATTTCCATGCCTTCCTTGAAGCCTTCGCCTACGTCCTCCTGATCAAGTGCTCTTTCGAAGTTGTCTATGACGTCCAGCATCTCCGTCACCAGCTTCTCATTGGCATATGAGTAAAGCTCGGTCTTTTCCTTTTCGACTCGCTTCTTATAGTTCTGAAAATCAGCCATAAGTCTCAGATATCTGGTGTCGCTGTCTTCCTCGGAAGCTTCCTTTTCCGTCGTTTCCTTTTCGGCGGCTTCATCCTCTGCCTTCGTTTCCTGATTTTCCCTGTCCGCTGCAGCTTCCGCAGTTTCTTCCGTTTTGTCTTCCGCCGCTTCTTCTGCAGTTTCCTTCTTTATATCTTCCATATCAACCTTTGTCATCATCGTCTCCTTCCGTGATCATAAATGCTTTACTTATATTATCTGTAAGATATTCAACGACTGATGTAACTTCTCCGTACCTCATTCTCGTAGGTCCTATCACGCCGATCTTTCCCACCATCTTTCCGTCTACATGGTAGGTTGCCGTGATCAAACTGCAATCCTGCATGAGTTCATTCTGATTCTCGTTTCCTATGGTTATTATCACTCCGTTGTCTCTATTGATAAGAGTCTTCGTCAGATCTTCTTTTCTGCTGACCATCTCCAGGAACAGCTTAGCCTTATCAATATCGTTGTATTCCGGAATAGAGAATATATTTGTAAGTCCGTCCATATAGAGATTTACATTCAGCATATCCTCCAACGTCTTTACGAAGTTGGGAACGATATCTTTCTCAAACATCGACATCGATTC
>JAETSS010000134.1 GCA_021769545.1 Eubacterium sp. | reverse complement strand
GGATCTGTATGTCAGTCCCTCGGGAATATCATCCTCTATAATCAGATCGGTATAGCACGTTATCGCATCTACAAAAAATCTTCCTATCCTCTGCTTCACATCGATGATCACATCATCCCCTTCCTCATACGGATGCGATCCGTCTATGCTGAGGGTCGGCTTAGGTATCGTCCCGGCCCTGTACTGACTGTATATCAGCAGATCGGTCCTGCAATTTGTGCCGTAAAACCTGCAGGTGAATCTTCCGTTTCCCGTAGACGCATAAAGCCCTGTTTTCGTATAGCTGTCATTTCCGCTGGTCTCAAGCTGCGAAGGTGAAAAGAAGCCTCCGCTTTTCTGCAGGAGAACACAGGCAGGATATATGTAGGCATTTGTATATCCCGATAAGGGAACGAAGCCCTCCGCCACAGACGCCACGTTCTGGAACGTATCGAGATCGGCCACCGCCTGAAAGAACGGAAATTCTACCGTTTCTCCCGTATCGGCATATGTCACGTCATACGAAAGATCCGTAGTATGCGTGAGCTTGTACCTTGTTCCCGACGTCCTGTACGAGGCTACAGATGAGTGGGTATACCATAATGTGAAAAAGTCGCCGCTGCAGTTCGCTATGTCCGTTCTCGTGCTTCCAGTCTGCACGAGCCTGTCGACATTGCACCGGATATCCACGGACCTGCCGTTGATATATCCTGCGTTTTTATATGTCACGGTTATGGGATTTGTAAATGTCCTCGTTCCTCCCGTATTCCTTGTCACGACAAAGCTTATACAGCCTGAGCCCGATCTCTGGTCCAGCACGCTTATCAGACCTTTATACGCATCGTTTACGGTCCATGTCGCATTGCTGTACCCCGTATTGAAAATATAGTCTGCCGGTACGATGGTGCTGTTTGTCGGTATCCTGTCCACCGTTATAGCTGATGCCTCCGTCGTATCTGCCGATATGCTGCAGCATAACATGCATATGGTAATGATGAAGCAGTTTACCGCCGACCTGATTTTTTCTCTGATTTTGCATATCATAGCCTGCTCCTTCCTACAGCGCTGTAAACGCATCTATGGCATTATCGCTGCCCTCTGCCTGCACCGTTTCGCTGTAGCAGATCATCCTGAATCCCGTCATATCCGCATTCGCCTTGATATGCGTAAACAACGGCGATGTGATCTCCGATGCCGTGAGAGCTTTTCTGTAATAGTAAAAACCATCCGGCTGCTTTTCTGTCCAGTAATCGTCATTGAAGTCTATGGTGACAGAATCGGCCATATCAGGATCTTCGATCTCCGCAAGCATCCTCACATAACATGACACGCTGCCGTCATTTTTCACAGCTACATTTTTCTCATAGCTTTCACCGGCCTTGAATTCCCTGTAGCTCCCGAAACGTTCTTCGATATGGCTTTCATTATATCCTGCAGTGAATACGTTTGAAGCGCTGTCCTTCGATGCAAGGAAAGCGGCCGACATGGGAACTGCGCAGCACATACAGGCAACCATAACGACTCCCCATACGGGAGCTTTCATCAATCTCTTCATATCCGTGACCTCCTTGATCTCAACATTGCACAGACAGCTACATGCTGCCGTTGTTAAGCAGACTGTATACATCCGCCGGCGATCTGCTCTTTATATCCCCGGTCTGTATACCCATAGCATCAACATCTATCGTAAGTAAATCATCCTCAATCTGACCTTCCACTGCATTTATGAATGTAACGCTTTCAAACACCGGTCCGGTAGCACTGCCGGGCTCAAGGCCTTTCATATTACCGTCATCTCCTACGTAAGCGTAGACATAAACTGCCTTATCAGCCTCTGTTTTCCTTTCCACCTGCACCCAGCCTTCCTTCACATCGTATGAAAACAGCTCATGCTTTGCCGCCGCATTGAGAGAGCCGTCCGGCCCCGCCGTTTTTATTACGGCTGTAGGCAGCTTCACCTTCATGAACACATAGGCTTCATTGGCACCGTCGTTGGTTATCCTTGGATCCTTTGCTATGGTTTCGTTGGGCGTTATGTCCTTCCCGTTTTCCGGCTCCCATCCGGGTTCTTCAAGGAGTATCGATATGTTTCCCACGGTAAAGCTGTTGGTCACCGAACCCGTATCCGTGAAAAACGCTGCGCTGCTTCCTATTGCCAGCATCATTATCACGGCTGATACCGTCAATATTTTCCTCAGGTATGTCCTTTTCATATCACTCCTCCTTTTCCGGCTCTGCGATAGCCTGATCCGAATACAGCGTCCTTTTCAGCATGCCTACCTTGTTGACCATCTCTCTGAGCCTGTAATTGTGGTAGTAGATATATTTCGCCGCATCGATGAGGTACTGCTCCCTGCCGTCACATATCTCGCTTTTGAGCCTTCCTATAAAAAACACGATGTTCTTTCTCACATTAAGGTCGGCTCCGACTATGGGTATATATGCGATCTTCACCTGTCCCGTATCCTTATTGTAAAACACCGTCTCATCCGTCAGCGTCACCCTTGCCGGATCGATAAAGTATTCTATCGACCCCTCCAGGATGATCAGGACGTTTTCCAATATGTACAGCGCATCCTCCGTCCTTTCCACAAGATAACGGTTCAGCGGCGCAAAACCACTGCAGTCGTAGCAGCCGTACTCTCTGCCGTTTTCATTGATGAAGCCCATGGGCATGAACAGACTGCATTCCCCCGAGCTCAGCATTGCCTTTTCGAAGCCTTTCATGGTATCTTCTCCCAGTCTTACCCTGAAATCCTTGTTTTCCCACATATCCTTCTCCTTTCGTCCTACGCTCAACCGCCGCATTTGCTGCACGGTCCGTAGCCTTTCTTTATCGCTTCGTTTCTGTCTATCACAATGGTCCGCCGCACTATGCTCCTGCATGTTCCTCTGTGATACGATGTATCGTTGCCTTCAAAGCAGTATACGATGCTCCCTGCAGTCATCTCGCCTGAGCTGCAAAGGGCACACGCCTTATATTTTGACTTCAGGCTCCCGGTCAGTATCATTGGACTGACGGATGCTTTGACATAGGTACATGTCTCTTTGTGATACTTTTTACCGCTCTGGGGAAATACCCATACGGATTCACCTGATGTCTCTCTTTCCAGACCTTCCGCTCCCAGAGTGCTCCCTCTATACTCCTTTCCCACGAAGGCTCTGAACCTTATCTTATTGTCAAGGTCGAATTTCCATTGAAATCCAAGGGGAAACGACACCTTTTCCATGGCCTTTATCCTGTATGATATCAGCTCGTCCTCGTAAAGATCGGAATACATTATCCTGAGTTCCTTTATGTCGATGCTGTCAAGCTTAGGATTATCGCCTTCTATCCGCTCTCTCACCTTTGACGCTGTCATGGCAGGCTCCACTCCGTTTGCGGCTTTGGCTGCAATGACCGTGCTTTCGTCCACGGCACCGTGGATGCAGTTTTCCCACAGGCCTTCTATCCTTATGAAATACCCCAGCGACAGCACCGCCAATATCACCAGCGGCAGAAAGATCGTCGCCTCCAATGTGTAAAATCCTTTAGTACTTTTTTTCATAACTGTAATCCCTGCCGTTCACTCTGATATCCACATCTATCCCCGTGGCATATTCACCCATCAGAAAATCACCGTCATATGAAGCCCTCATGTTTATCTGTATCAGATCAAGTATCCTGCTCAGTTTGATGTTCTCATCCTTAAAGAACAGCAGTATCTGCAGATATTGTCCGTAGTCATAGCCCTTTTCTTCCGCAGGTACTACAGTCCCTCCGAATATTCCCTCTACTGCGCGGTCAAGATCTATCGCCCATGATGCCTTGTCCTTTACCATTGGGACCTTTCGCCCCTGCCAGAGAAGCTCCACGTCGTTGTCAGACTCCGCATACGCCCAAGTGGCTGCCAGCGCTGCCTGTGTAGCGGCGGCGGCCGCTCCCGGTGTCAGCAGCTCCGCCATGGCAAGGGTCGCCGCTCTTTTCTCCGGATCCTTATATATATGAGCAAGGTTCAGCGGAAACCTCATGGCCTTAAGCGCCAGTTCTACCCTCTTTTCATTTTTCCTGTCGGACAGCTCTCCTCCAAGGATATATTCCACTTCGTTTCTGAAAAAGTGCTCTCTGTCTGTCATCCTGCTCCTGCTGTTGAACTTTGAAAGTATATATGAATCTATCATATATGTCTCCGTCCCCGCTTCGAAGGCCCTGTCCACCTCGCCGAGCTTCCCGGCGATAGCCTCCGCCGCAGATGTAAGGCTTTTATCAGGCAGTGCCACGGAAGGAAGCGATACAGATGTAGGTCCGTGTCTCAACGTCCTGCATTGGTCAATGTCTACCGCATCATCCGTTTCTGTATCGTCTCTCCCCGGCGTGAAACCGTATTCAGCAACAGCCAGCTTCATATATTCCAATATCTGAGCTTTTATCAGATCTGTATTGGCGGTGGAAAATCTGCTTACAGAGATCTTTACTTTCTCCACATCTACATCCTTCATATCCCTGAGGGA
>JAETSS010000133.1 GCA_021769545.1 Eubacterium sp. | reverse complement strand
CTGACCGATATATGACAGCTCCGCCCGGTATTCCCATTTCTGAGAATCCGAAATATCTATCTCATCGCCGACAGACAGACGAAGGACCTTCACCATATGATGAAGGTCTGATCTGTCATCTATTACTATGCTTTTTTCTCCCACGTTCTCGGGAGGAACGAAAAATCTGCTCATTATCTATCCTCTTGCCGCTATAGCGCACCACTCGCCGTCTTCTGCGATCTCAAGGATCTCAAACCCGGCTTTTTCCACAGCCTCTGCCACGAGTTCCTTTTTCTCAATGAGTATGCCCGAGGAAATGAATACGCCGCCGTCCTCCAGATGCTCTCTGGCGCTCTCCGAAAGCATGATGACCAGATCAGCCATGAGATTCGCAACGATGATATCAGCTTTGAAATCTATCCCCTTCGTCAGATCTCCGTGAGCAACTTTTATCTTCTCCGAAACGCCGTTTAAAGCCGTGTTTTCTTCCGCCACCTGCACTGCGTCATCGTCTATGTCAACAGCCAGCACGTCTTTGCAGCCAAGCAGTGCTGCCGAGATCGCCAGTATACCGGAGCCGCATCCAACGTCCAGCACCTTCTTTGTCTGAGGCTCATCGCCCAGATACTTCTCAAGGAGCTTCATGCAAAGTGACGTAGTCTCATGTGTACCCGTTCCGAAAGCCATGCCCGGGTCAAGGTGGAGTATGATCTCACCGTCGGCGGCCTCATATTCTTCCCATGTAGGCTTCACCACCAGCTTTTCTGTCACCTTCGTCGGCTTGAAATTTTCCTTCCATTTATCCTTCCAGTCGGCATCGTCTACTACGATGTCCTCGGCATACAGTCTGCCGAAGTCCACGTCCCATCCGAATATGCCTTCAAGCTCCTTGCTCTTCAGCATCATTACGGCAAGCTTAAGCTCCTGTATCTTCTCGCGGTTCTCCGGAGTGTCTTCAAAATATGCGGATATGGTAGGCTCCCTGTCCAGAGTTTTCCTGAGATCGTCCTCCACGTAATCCCACTCGTATCCGTTCTTCTTGTTCATGATATCTTCCATATCTGCAGGATCGTTTATGGAAACGCTGTCTATCCCCTTTGTCATGAACATGGTAGTCAGATGCTCTATTCCCTGCCTGCTGGCATGCACCTTGAATTCTATATATTTCATATGATATCCCTCCTGAATTATGTTCTTCTGTCATACTTGTTCAGTATACCAAAAAAACTCAGCTGCGCCAACTGACACATCTGAGTTTTTATACTCATTATCATGCTTAATTTATCTATCTCAGACTGTAATGGTAAACGTCCTTGTATTTATGGAACATCTTAAAGGTAAGCCCCAGCGTAACGATCTCCGCAAAGGTCAGCGTCAGATATATTCCCGTCATGCCAAACAGCCAGCTGAGTACGAACATGCCGATGATGACCATGACAAGACCTCTCGACAGAGATATCAGCGCCGATATAGGACCGTTGCCGTAGGCCGTGAAAAATCCCGATGCGAATATATTGAAGCCGCACAGCAGCAGCGCTATGGACAGGAACCTTACGCCCGTCACCGCGATATCGAACATCTCGCCTCCCGGCCTTTCGAATATCATGACTATGTACTTTCCGAAAATCAGACATATTGCAGCACTGACTACACTTGTCACAAGAATGAACACCTTTGAATACCTGATGAAGATATTTACCTTGTCGTAGTCCTTTGCCCCGTAAAAATAACTTATCAGAGGTGCCACGCCCATGATATACCCCAGATGTACCGAAATGAGAAAGTAATGCACGTTGAGCACTATACTTACAGCCGCAACACCTGTAGCACCTGCCAGATTTATCACCACCAGATTGAAGAAAAACGTGGTGATTCCCGCCGATGCCTCGCTGACCATCTCTGACGAACCATTGAGAAAGCAGTGCCCGATGAACCGCCAGTCGTTTCTGAACCTTACGAAGTTCAGATTCGTCTTCATGAAGATGAAATACGCGCCTCCCACTATCATAGTAGTGGCAAGTCCCGCCATGGTTGCATATGCTGCGCCTACTATACCCATATCCATGACGCCCATGAATATATAATCCAGCAGCACGTGTATGAATCCCCCGGAAATATAGAGGACCAGGGTAAAGCCCGGTCTTCCGTCTACCCTTATGAAATATTCGAATATGCTACCCAGAAATGCTGCCGGAAAGCTCCATACCAGCACCTCCAGAAAATCCCGGCAATACTGTTTCAGCTCACCCTCGGCACCGAGAAAGTCCACGATCGGGTCCATGAACACGATGCATGCAGCCAGAAAGATAAACCCCGATATTATGGAAATCACACATACCAGCGTATACTTTTCGTTGGCGGCCTGCTGATCGCCCTCACCCATTTTTATTGCAACTATAGCGCTGGAGCCTGCCGCCAGCATGATTGCAAACCCCCACATTATACCCTGTACGGGATAAGCTATGGAAAGCGCAGCAAGGGCCTTTTCTCCCACAAAGTTGGCAACAAAAATAGAGTCTATGTTGTAATAAAGACCTATTATCACCATCATCAAAACCGACGGCCATACGAATTTTATGAATTTTTTCGGCGTAACTTCACCGGAAAATACATGTTCCATATTTATTGACCTCCGTTTTTATGATAAAGTATATGGTAACCATATAGTCAATAGGATTTTGATGATCGAGACAAATTTTTTGAAGAAAAGGTATAACAGATGAACAATAGCATAAATAAAAAAACAAAGGGCTACTTCACCACAGGAGAATTCGCAAAGCTGTGCGGCGTGAAAAAGCAGACGCTGTTCCACTACGACCAGATCGGAATACTCAAGCCCGAATTTATCGGCTCCAACGGCTACAGGTACTACTCTCATATGCAATTCAACACATACAATACCATCGCCATGCTGAAAGGTCTCGATATACCTCTTGCCAATATAAAGGAATTCTTAATGGACCGGACCCCCGAATCTTCGTTGAAACTCCTTGAATACCACAGCTCCATGGTAGATGAGAAAATAGACGAGCTGCATTGGCTCAAGACCTTTATCAAAGGGCGTATCGCCATAACGAAAGAAGGCATCGAAGCAAAACACAACGATATCCGCATCGAGCACCGTCCTTTAGAATACTACATATTCACGGAATACAACGGCAGCTCCGACGATATAGACGTATTCCCCGCATGGTGCGACCACATGACCTACTGCCATAAGAACCATATCTACAGTCCTTATATCACCGGGGGAACCATCGCCGTAGACGGCGGTTTCGACGCGGATGACTACAACTATTCACACCTATATACCAAGATCGAACCGGAGGATATCACGGAGACCATCAACATCACCGTCATACCCGCCCGCACATATATCATCGCATACAGCAAGCACGGCTTCGATCCCGTATGCGGACTCTTGGAAAAGATCCTGAACTTTGCCGAAAACAACGGATATGCGGCAGGCGAATATTTCTTCGAGGATGTCCTACTGGATGATATGTCCATCTCCGATATGGACAGCTACACCATCAAACTGGCCCTGCCGGTAACGCCTGAATAAAACTCCCGGAAGCGGTTTTCATTTAAACCGCCTTCACTTTTATCAGCTTATAGACGAACGTTTCCACTTGCCGCTGCGGTAACGCCATATGAAGCATACCGAACGGACGGCCCAGTCGACGATCATGGCGATCCACACGCCAACGACGCCCAGACCCATTATCTTTCCCAGCATTATTCCGCAGAATATCCTGAATATCCACATGGAGGCCACACCGACTATCATGGTATATGTAACATCGCCGGAGGCCCTCAGCATGTTTGGTATAGTGAAGGACAGCGGCCATATGAATATGGCCGATATGCAGTTTATCGTTATTATCTCCTCGGCAAGACCTGCAGTCTCATCTGAAAGTCCGTATATCCTCATTATGAATGGCAGCGCAAATACTATCAGCAGATTAGTCACCAGCATCGCTGCGTATACCCACTTAAGCAGCTTCCTGGTATAGAAACGCACCTGTTCGTAATCTCCCGCTCCGATACACACGCTTATTACCGATATGACTCCGAAGCCCATTGCCATTCCCGGCAATATGGCTATCATGGATACGGCATTCCCTACAGCATTTGCCGCGATGGATGCAGTTCCGAAGCTTGATATCATGCTGAGCAGGATGAGCTTTCCCAGTTGGAACATGCTGTTTTCAATGCTGTTGGGAACTCCTATCTTGAGGATCTTTCTCACATATGACCATTTCGGTACCGGGCTTATCCTTCTGCTTATATGTACCTGTCTATCCTGATTTCTCAGAAGCACCACCATTATCACCGCTGCCACTATTCTGGATACGAGCGTAGGTATGGCTACACCCTCGACGCCTCTGTGGAATCCAAATATCAATATGGCATTGCCGATGACGTTTATGGCGTTCATCAGTATGGAAACGTTCATGGAGGTCTTGGAATTTCCTACGCTTCGGAAAAGCGCCGCACCCGAATTGTATACCGCGATAAAAGGCATGGACGCCACCACTATCACGTAATATATATTGCAGTAGTGGAGCACATC
>JAETSS010000132.1 GCA_021769545.1 Eubacterium sp. | reverse complement strand
TTCGAGATATGCGGCAAGCCGTTCCTTCCGCTGCTGGAGCTGCTGCAGGTACCTGAAGCTGTAGATGCATCGAAGACCATGATCGTAGGTTTTACGGATATGTTCACACCTTCCATCATCGCGGCAGAAGCCATCGAAAGCGAAATGACGCGCTTCATCGTAGCTACGGTTTCCGTAACTCAGCTCATATATCTGTCAGAGGTAGGCGGTCTGATCTTAGGATCGAAGCTGCCGGTAAATATTCTCGAGCTGTTCGTACATTTCCTCGAAAGAACAATAATCAGCCTGCTGATAGTATGCCCGTTTGCACATCTCATATTTTAAGTGCACAACAGAAAGTGCCATGGATACATGGCACTTTTTTTACCCCAAATTGCCCCAAAATCATAACAGCGCCGGCTGTACGGGCAGAAAAAACAAGTTAAAATACTTTAAAATCGTCGAAATATGTCCGACGAAGGAAATCCATGAATTGTAAAATCTCAATTAGAAAAAAACGAGAGCGAAAGGAAAAGGAGGTTAGCGGTATTATGGCGATACAGGTGAAAAGCGAAATAGGAAAACTGAAAAGGGTATTGCTCCACAGACCGGGACAGGAGCTTGAACATCTGGTGCCGGGCGATCTGGAACGGCTGCTTTTCGATGATATCCCGTATCTCAAGACGGCTCAGCAGGAGCACGATCTGTTTGCCGGGATAATGAGGAGCGAAGGTATAGATGTCGTATATCTCGAGGATCTGACGGCAGAAGTGCTGAAAGCGGATGAAGAATTAAAGAAGCGATTCGTTGAGGAATTTGTCGCCGAGGGCGATGTGGTCGATGAAAACGTAAAGGCACATCTCATCTCATATCTCATGGATATCAAGGATGAGAAGGAGCTGGTGCTTAAGCTGATGTCCGGCGTGAGAGTAGGGGAAATGGATGTGAAGACGAGCCATCCTCTGGCCGACCTGGTGAAGACCACCAGTCAGTTCATACTGGATCCGATACCTAATCTTTACTTTACAAGAGACCCATTTGCGTGTATCGGAAACGGCGTCAGCGTCAACTGCATGTTTTCCCATACCAGAAGGCGTGAGACCTTCTTCGGAAAGTACGTGCTTGAAAACCACCCGGACTTTGCAGGCAAGACACCGTTCTATTATACGAGAGAACTGCCTTACTCCATCGAAGGCGGAGACGTACTGAATCTCAACAATAAGATAATTGCAGTGGGGATATCCCAGCGGACCACTGCCGAGGCTATAGAGCTGCTGGCACGCAACATATTCAGCGACGAGAACTCGGAGATAGAGACCATATTGGCTCTGGACATCCCGGCTATACGTGCCTATATGCATCTTGATACCGTATGTACGCAGGTGGACTACGATAAATTCACGATACATCCGGGAATACTTGGAACATTGAGGATATTCGAGATCAAGAAGGGCGACGGACAAGACGACCTTAAGGTAAAGGAAATGCGTTCTTCACTTGAAGAGGTACTGGCGCTGCATCTGGAGCTTGACAAGGTGACGCTGATACAGGGTGGCGGCATGGATACCAGAGCCTCTGAGCGAGTGCAGTGGAATGACGGTTCCAATACCCTGTGCATCGAGCCGGGAAATGTCATCGTATATGACCGAAACTACGTGACGAACCAGATATTGAGAGAAAGCGGCGTTAGAGTCCTTGAAATGGCAAGCTCCGAGCTGTCAAGGGGAAGAGGCGGCCCGAGATGTATGAGCATGCCTCTTGAAAGAGAAGGAATATAGCGTTGAAAACAGAAATATACAGATGAAAGGGAGAATAATAAAATGGCGGTAAATTTAAAAGGAAGAAGTTTTTTGACATTGATGGATTTCACACCGGAAGAGATCAGATATATGCTGGATCTGGGACATGATCTTAAGAGCAAGAAGAGAGCGGGAATACATAATGAGGTCCTCAAAGGAAAGAACGTGGTGCTTCTTTTCGAAAAGACATCTACAAGAACGAGATGCGCTTTTGAGGTGGCATGTCTGGATGAGGGCGCTCACGTTACGTTCCTGGATTCCGGAAGCTCACAGATGGGCAAGAAGGAAAGCATGGAGGATTCAGCCAAGGTACTGGGCAGGTTCTTTGACGGTATCGAATACAGAGGCTACGAGCAGTCTGTGGTAGAGGGTCTTGCAAAATATGCGGGAGTTCCCGTATGGAACGGACTTACGGACGTCGATCATCCGACTCAGATCCTGGCGGACATGATGACCATCGAGGAGCATGTCAGCAAACCACTCAATAAGGTGAAGGTGGTGTTCTGCGGAGACATCAGAAACAACATGAGCTATGCGTGGATGTACGGATGCGCGAAGATGGGGATGCATTTCGTGGCATACGGACCTCAGGTGCTGGCTGATCAGATGGATAAGGATATCATAGAGAAGGTGAATGCCGTAGCGGCTGAAACAGGCGCGACCATCGAGATATCATCGACGCCTGACTGTCTGAAGGGTGCAGATGTGCTCTATACGGACGTATGGGCTTCCATGGGTGAAGAGGCCGAGATCCCTGAGCGTGTCAAGCTCCTCACTCCATATAAGGTTACGATGGAGATGATAGAGCAGACCGGAAATCCAGACGTGATCTTCCTGCACTGCCTGCCATCGTTCCATGATTTTGAAACAAGGATGGCAAAGGAGCAGATGGAGCTGGGATACGATATAAGAGAAGTGACCGATGAAGTGTTCCGCAGCAGACATTCCAAGGTGTTTGATGAAGCGGAAAACAGACTGCATTCCATCAAGGCAGTGATCGTGGCAACGATAGGCTGATGGCAGACAGAGAAAGGAGATAATGGGTGACGTTAAATGAACAGTGAAAGAATCGTTATCGCGCTGGGCGGCAATGCACTGCAGTCGGGAAAAGGCGAAGCTACAGCACAGGCACAGCTGGCCGTTGTACGTGATACATGTAAGCATATAGCCGAGATCAGCGGAATGGGATATGAGATCGCAGTGGTACACGGTAACGGTCCTCAGGTGGGACGTATCGTCATGGCAAGCGAGGCGGCAAAGGATGTAACGCCTTCGATGCCTTTCGATGTATGCGGCGCCATGTCTCAGGGGTACATAGGATATCATATACAGCAGAGCCTGAAATACGCTCTCAACCGCAACAACCGCAACGTACCTGTCGTGACTGTGGCGACACAGATGGTAGTCAGCGAAGCTGACCCGGCTTTCCAGAAGCCTGCCAAGCCTATCGGGCCGTTTTATACGGAAGAGGAAGCGAAACAGCTTGAAGCGGAGAGGGGATATACCATGAAGGAGGATTCCGGAAGGGGATACAGACGCGTGGTGGCTTCTCCGATGCCTATCAGGATAGTGGAGATCGAAGCCGTGAAGCAGCTCTGGGACAATTCCATCGTTATCACATGCGGAGGCGGGGGCATCCCGGTGATCGAAAAGCCAAACGGAGAGCTTGAGGGCGTTGCCGCCGTCATAGATAAGGACTTTGCCGCAGAGCTTCTGGCAGAAGACGTGGACGCCGATATCCTGATGATATTGACCGAGGTGGAAAAAGTGGCGATAAATTTCAACAAGCCTGATCAGGAGAATCTGTCGAAGCTTACTCTGGAGGATGCGGCACGCTATGTGGAGGAAGGGCAGTTCCCTGCCGGAAGCATGCTTCCCAAGGTGGAGGCCGCAATGAAATTCGTGAGACGTTATCCCAACAAGAAAGCCATCATAACGTCTCTCGATAAAGCTGTAGAAGCATTGGAGGGAAAGACAGGGACCGTCATTACATTTAACTAGTAGGATCATAAGTGTATGGAGGGATGAAAAGTGAGAAAATTAAAAATCGGATGTTCATCGGAGATCAGGGATCATTTTCAATATGAACGCGACGCCGTAGACATCAGAGCCTGCGACGCGGTGGATCTGTCGGCAGCCGTGATATGGGATGAGGATATGGAGTCCATAAAGAAAGTATATGATACGATGTTCGGAATACCTATCTTCGTGATCTCAAAAACTCAGCGCAGGATGCCGGAGGGTCTAGAGCAGATGGTACACAGATGGGTGTATCTGCCGGACGCCGACTGCATGATGATCTCCAACGAGATCAATATCGCCGCAGCGCATTACGAGCTGCGTATGCTGCCGCCGTTTTTCGAACGACTCGAGGAATACGTCGGCCGCAGGAACGTGCAGTTCAACTGCCCGGGACATCAGGGCGGTCAGTATTTCCGCAAGCACCCGGCGGGAAAGTTCATGTACGATTACTTCGGTGAAAAGGTCTTCACATCTGATCTGTGCAATGCCGACGTCGAGCTTGGCGATCTGCTGATTCATGACGGACCTGCTGCGGACGCTCTTAAAAACGCTACGAGGGTATTCAATTCCGATCATACGTATTTCGTACTCAACGGAACAAGTACGTCCAACATGATAGTAGGAAAGGCCATAGTAACGCCGGGAGACCTGGTGCTGTTCGACCGGAACAATCATAAATCCCTTTACGACTCGGCACTCATACAGTCGGGAGGTATCCCGGTATATCTTGAGACCACCAGAAATCCCTTCGGCTTCATAGG
>JAETSS010000131.1 GCA_021769545.1 Eubacterium sp. | reverse complement strand
CGCTGGTGATGAAGTCCTTGGTCTTGTCATGCTTGAGGTACTGGGCTGCCCACATCTGGTGCTGACCTACGTCTGTAACATAGATGGTTTCCTTGTCCGTAAGATCGCATACTGCGTGAACGATCTCGCTTGGATGGAGATCAGCCTCCTGGCACTTTACATCGCCTGTCCTCTTTTTCCATTCGGTTGACTGTGCTACCCATTCCTTGTGATCCTTTTTCTTGATCAGAGGAAGGAGCTTTGTCAGGAATTCCTTTATGTCTGCCGTTATGCCGAGATCGACGATAACGTTTTTGTTGAGTTCGCTTGTATCGATGTCTATCTGCACCTTGCGTGCCTTCTTGGCGAATTTCTGCGGATTCAATGCTACTCTGTCGCTGAATCTTGCGCCGAGAGCGACTACCAGGTCAGCCCTGTCGATGGCTCTGTTGGCTGCGATGCTTCCGTGCATTCCTATGAGTCCCAGATTTCTCGGATTTTCGTAACCGAGGATACCTGCAGCCATCAGTGTATATGTAGCCGGGATGTCCGCGATCTCAAGAAGTTTGTTCAGCTCTTCGCCGGCATCGGATGCCGCTACGCCTCCGCCAAAGTATATGATAGGTCTTTCCGCAGCATTGATCATGGCCGCGGCTTCCTGAACATCCTTGTCCGCAAATGTAGGAAGCGGATCCAAAGGAAGCGGTTTCTCCGGTTTGTAATCGATGCTCGCTGCAGTTACATCTTTTGTTATATCGATAAGGACCGGTCCTTTTCTGCCGCTGTTGGCGATCCTGAATGCATTTCTGATGGCATCCGCAAGATCTTCTATCCTGTTTACAAAGAAGGTATGCTTCGTTATCGGCATGGCTACGCCGGTAATGCATATTTCCTGGAAAGCATCTCGCCCGATGAGGCTGTCAGGTACATTGGCGGTAATGGCAACCATAGGGATGCTGTCCATAAATGCCGTTGCTATGCCTGTTACCAGATTTGTTGCTCCGGGACCGCTGGTAGCAAAGACGACGCCCGTTTTACCTGTCGCTCTGTAATATCCGTCTGCAGCATGAGCTGCTCCCTGTTCATGGGCCGCCAGTATGTGCCGTATCTTATCCTTGTATTCGTACAAAGCGTCGTATATATTAAGTGCGGCACCTCCGGGATATCCGAATACCGTATCAACGCCGTGCTCCAATAAGATCTCAGCAACCAGTTGTGATCCTGTTACTCTCATTTTTTCCTCCTTATAACTGATTTTTCTTATGCTACCAACCATTATATATGGTTTGGAAAGAAAATCAACATGTTTTTTGCAAAATTTGTGAAAAAATACAAAAGAAATTAAAAAACGTAGTTTTTTGAAAACAAAAACAGCTAAAAAATATTTTTGAGCGCTATATGTAGGGTAGGATAGGCGAAAATGAAGCGGAATCACATAAAATTTTATCATAGAGCCGGATAAAAGCATTTTCTCTTCATCTATATTAGTGTTATACTGAAAGCCGTGAGGTGACGGATATATGTACAATGATGGCAATAACCCGGGTAAAGATAAACCGGATAAGGACTACAACAAACCTGTAATGAAGATATTTTTCAGCTATTTCAGACCGCACGTAAAGCTGTTCGCTCTTGACCTTTCCTGCGCGCTCATCGCATGCTTTATAGATCTGGCATTCCCTCTGGTCTCAAGGAAAGCGATGAATCAGCTGCTGCCGGACAAAGCCTACGAGACGTTTTTTATCATAATGATCGCAGCGGCGGCAGCATTCATATTGAGATCGCTGATGAATTATGTGATAACGTACTGGGGCCATATGTTCGGTGTAAGGGTCGAGGCCGATATGAGAAACGACCTGTTCGTGCACATGCAGAGCCTTGATTTCAAGTTCTTCGACAACAACAGGACTGGACAGCTGATGAACAGGATGACAGGCGATCTGTTTGAGATCACTGAGCTGGCCCATCACGGACCCGAGGATCTGTTCATCGCCATAGTCACCATTGCCGGCTCCATAGCAGTGATGGCGACCATCCAGTGGCGTCTTGCACTGGTGATACTGATAATCATTCCTATTTTCCTCGCGGTGGTGATAATTTTCAGAAAAAACATGGTCCACACCGCCAAAAACGTGAAGATAAAGATGGCGGAGATAAACGGCGAGATAGAATCGGGACTTTCCGGGATAAGGACCTCCAAAGCCTTTGCAAACGAAGCTGCCGATTACGCTAAATTCGCCGAAGCCAATGAGCGGTTCAAAACCTCTAAATGTGACAACTACAGGGCCTTCGGAAAATTCAATTCATCGCTGGAATATTTCATGTGCATTATGCCGGTGGTGGTCATGGCTGCCGGCGGCTGGATGATAATGTCGGATCATATGAACTACGTGGATCTGGTGACTTTCTACCTATATATAAGTACATTTATCAATCCCATTAGGAAGCTGGCTAATTTTACGGAAATGTTCATGAACGGATTCGCCGGGCTCAACAGATTTCTCGACGTCATGAGGATGGAGCCGGAGGTTCGGGAATCGGAAGATCCCGTTGTAATGGAGTCCGTAAAGGGCCGCATCGATATGGAAAACGTGTATTTTACATACGATGACAAGACGGATGTGCTCAAAGGGATCGACCTTCAGGTGGCGGCAGGTGAAACGGTGGCAATCGTAGGCCCGTCCGGAGGCGGCAAGAGCACGCTTTGCCAGCTGATCCCGAGATTTTACGATACGGACAGCGGCGCCGTGAAGATCGACGGTATAAACGTAAGAAGCATCAGCAAAAGCTCCCTTCGAAAGAGCATCGGGATAGTGCAGCAGGACGTTTTCCTCTTCGCGGATACCATTATGGAAAATATAAGGTACGGCAGGCCGGAGGCTTCCGATGAGGAGGTGGTCGAGGCCGCCATGAAGGCGGAGATATACGAGGATATCATGGATATGCCCGACGGATTCGATACATATGTAGGGGAAAGAGGCGTGCTGCTGTCGGGCGGGCAGAAGCAGCGAGTGTCCATTGCGCGTATTTTCCTCAAGAATCCTCCGATACTGATCCTCGACGAAGCCACGTCGGCGCTGGATACCGTCACCGAGGCCAGGATACAGAATGCATTTGACAAGCTGGCGGAAGGGCGTACCTCGGTGATAATAGCCCATAGGCTATCGACGATACGAAATGCTGACAGGATGATACTTATAGATGAAGGAGAAATAAAAGAGGTCGGGACACATGAAGAGCTTATGGAGCTGGGCGGTCAGTATGCGCAGCTTTACAGGGCCAGCGTGGTGTGATGGCGGTGTAGCGGATTGGGATTGGACCACAGTTTCAGCGGAAGGTAAATGATTTTGTGATTGCCGCTGAAATGGCAGTATGGATTTCAGCGGATGGAGGCTTATTTTAATTTGTCGCGGAAAAATAATAAAGGGCTTCCGCGGATTTTTTGTGAATTGGCAGGTATCGCTGAAAGCGCAGTATGGATTTCAGCGGAGTGCTACGAAATTGGCAGCGTACGCTGAAAGGGAAAGACGACATTTCAGCGATGGACTGCGGTGTTTGCCATTTCCGCTGAAAGCTGCTGATATCATGTGCGTCATTTCTTTTCGATCCTGCGGAAGGCAGCTTGATGGTGGATAATAAATGATACGAATATGGCTGTCCTTAACTGAGGTGGTCATATTTTTAAATTATGGAAAAATATTGAAAAAGCACTGCGCGTATGGCAATATATACGTGGGAAATATTTCCTGTGGAGGGGTGAGAAGAAAAGGCAAATATTTTGTAGCGAAGGGAGCAGAGATTATGAAAAGAATAACGTACCATGAATTTACATTTACAAACGACTATGTTTTTGCAGAGGTAATGAAGAATGAGGAGCTGTGCAGACAGCTGCTGCAGCGCATTTTGCCTGACCGGAAGATAAGAGAGCTCAGGCTGTGTGATGAACCGGGACGGGGTGAAAAGGGCGAGGCTACAAGCGAAACTCAGAAGGACGTAAGCTTTAATGCAAGATCGAAGGGAGTAAGACTGGATGTTTTGTTCCGGGATGATGATGCATGGTATAATATAGAGCTGCAATGCAGCAGGAGGTACAATATACCGTTGCGGTCCAGATATTACGGAGGGCTGATCGATCTTGATCAGCTTAGCAAGGGAGATGATTATGTACGCCTTAAAAACACGTACATAATATTCATTTGTACATTTGATATTTTCGGCCTTGGAAAACCCGTATATTTCTTTGAAAATTATGATATAAAGAATCGCTTGAAATTCAATGATAGAAGTTATAGAATCATAGTGAATACGAAAAGTATGGAATGTGAAATGACGAATGAGCTGAAAGCGCTGTTTGATTATATCAATGATAATGTAGTCGAAGATGAAGACGATTTCATACGAAGGATTGACGACGAGGTTCTTAAGCTTAATTCGAAAAACAATGATTGGAGGAGGGAAGTAATGAGATTAGATGAAGAATTCGCCCTCAGAGAGCGGTTGGCGCGAGAAGAAACTCGGGAAGAAATGTATGCATCGCTGATCCCAAAGCTTCTGAAAAAGGGGATGACTGCAGAGGAAGTGGCTGAGCTTATGGATATCGACAAGGAAGAGATAGAAAA
>JAETSS010000130.1 GCA_021769545.1 Eubacterium sp. | reverse complement strand
ACTGGGTGACCAGGAGATACTTGAACAGCTCCTCGTCCTTGTTGGCGCTTTTCAGCTCATAGACCTTATCCATGTTCAGACCGTCCAAATCAAGATGGATGGCCTCGGAGAGAATCTGCGGCTTGAACTCGCCGGAATCGTTGGTAAACACCCGCACATGGGAGGGCAGATAGCCGTTGACCTCCATGAAACGGAGGGCGGCAAAACGATTGAACCAGGTATAGGCGACTTCTTCTATCGCCTGCTCATATCCATGCTCGTTTACCTTACGGATGAGCGCTCTGCGCTGTTTCTTTTCGGCATCGGTCAGGAGCCGCCCGTTCACGCTGTCCGCGTTCGGGTCGGCTTTGCCGTCCGCCGTAATTCCATATTGTAACGCTTTCTGGAAGACGCGCTCGATGAGTTCGCGCCTTGCCCAGACTGCGTATTTTTTTATCGCGTTTTTGTCCATCGTGGTCTCCTTTAACTCAGCCTAATGCCATCACAACCGTTCAACAGCCGCTTCATCTGTTCTCGAATCTTCTCCACATAGGCGTCAATTTCCGCCTCGGATTCCAATGTCTTTGCCGGGAACATTGCCTGCCGGTGAATGGTCTTGATGACCTTTTTCGAAACCGGTGCCGGGGCCTGTCCCCTTGCCGGGGGCGGCGGTACGACTGCCGGCCGCTGGATAGCTTCGATACGTTCGCAGGTCTCGTCCTTGTACTGCCACATGGGAGGCACAAGTCCGTCCAGGAGCGCCAGCACTTTGGTATCGGCGATCTGCTCCTTCTTCTGGGCGAAAAAGGTATCTGCCTTATTGGAGATCATCCGTGCGGTTTCGTTGTTACCGGCCGCCGTATGGATCTCCTCCATACACTGACGCACAATTTCGAGAAGCTCGGCACGCTTTGCATCAAGCATAGCACCGTGCTTTTTCTCCACCACTGCCATCAGTCCATTCAGCTCGGGAATACGGGCATAGTTGAAACTGCCGCTTGTGGGCATCATCGTAATCAGGCGGACAGTGTTGAGCGCCTTATTTGCCTCTTCATCCTTGGCAATATAATCAAGATCGACACGCAGATCGGCTTCGTATTTCACGGCGGAATCGAACAGCGATACCTGATTTTTGAAGAAACTCTCCACATTCTGCATTTTGTCCTTCAGCGCGTAGAGGTCATCTTCTTTCTTGATGACTCGGTCAATGAGTGCCGTGTTGTCCCTCTGCTGGGAGAGGATATCCTTCATCGCGTCAACTGCGGAAGAAACAAGCCCTTTGTCCGGGTATTTATGCCCTTCATAGCGGGCCAGCAGTTCCTCATAATGCCGCTGCTCACTGGTAAATCTTGCCACGATATGAGCAATCAGCCCGTCCTCGTCCTCCGGCACATCCATCTCATCGAAATAGTCCCGCAGGAACTCCCTGACTTCACGGATTTTCTGAATGGATACGACCTGCCTCTTGGAGATGGAGGTTCTGCCGATCTCGCTTTTTTTGCGGAGCATATCCGGGAGCTTCGGGTCCGTTGGCTGAATGGTTGTTCCGCTGTATTTAATGGTGACCTTCTGGTCGTGGATCAGCTGCGCGACCACTGCGGCAATGTCGATTTCCCTCCACCCGTAGGGAATGGCCTGATAACGGCTTTGCACATCCGCCATAGAAGTCGGTAAATTGCGGGTATGCTGCATTTCAAGATATTCTTCCACCTTTGCCGCTGCGTCACGGTTCGGTTCCGTACCAGGAAGCATATCCGACCCGCCAGTCAAAACGGCCACGATATCCGCATCCGTCTCTGCGTTCTTACGGATGAGGTTCAGCTCTCTGTATACATGGGTCACAAGATATTCCAGGGCCTGGTCAAGTTTGCTTTTGGCATCGCCGCCCTTGATCTCGATATGCTCTCCATCCACATAGAACTCGGCTGTTTCGATTGCTTTCTTCAATTCCTCGGCGGCGGTCAGTTCAAATTTTCCTGCCTCCTCCTGGTGGTCACGGATAATGTCCTGCACGGATTTCGGAAGCTGTGCCACATTACGCTGTTTCACATATTTACGGATCTTCATCGCATTTTCCAGCGACTCATAATAAGGTGTATCGGAAAGCACAACAACTGCCTGCCCGGAGGATTCCGACATCAGCCGGAGTTCAGCTTTTTCCACAGCATCCGTGGCCACGGTAAGGATACGCAGACGCATTCCGCCGGTAGCCGTGCCGACGGTCATGGTATCGACCATCTGGTCAAAGGCAAAGTCGTACTTGCCATATCTGTATTTCCTGGTAGTGTAGATATCGCCGAAAATCATGTGGCCGATGCGTTCCACGATAGAAGAGGTATCCACGGTTGTATTTCTATAAATCTCGCGCTGGATATCCTGCTCCTCGTCCGTGAGGAAGTTATAGACTTCACCCGTGCGTCCGATATAGTTCTGACTCATCAATCGGTCAAGACTGCCGCGCACCTGCTCACGCATGATGATCTTATCCAGGCGGATATCATCAGCCATAAGGATCACAATGTTATCAAGGTTCGCTTTCACATCATCGACATAGCGCACGAGATAGAGGAGCTTCAATACATCCACATCCTGCGGCTCGATCCCGTTTCCGTCTGTGGCTGCACGTTCGCAGCGCTCGATCACACGGCGGATGGAGCTGTCCAGGAAGGTATGTACCGTATCGTAGAAGAGATAAAACGGCGCAAGGGCATACTCGTTCTTATCTTCAATTTTCTGGGCCGCCTCCTGGAACCCGGAAAGCATGGAACGCTCGCCGCCGGAGAGATGCTTGCCTGAATTTCCGTGCTTACGGATTTCCGCAAAGACCTTTTGCATCAGGATGAACTGATATGGCACAAAGGGGAAGTTCCGTGCAAACTCGCCCGCACCGTTGTATCCCTTGATATCGAGGATGGCATCGGTAAAGCTGAACAGGTTGCGCAGCACAGAGTCGTTTGCTGTATATATCTGCTCCAGTTCTCTTTCGGCTTCCGACGTTTTCAGAAGGATGCGCTTTTGGATAACCTCATCCGCAGAGGCGGAAGAGAGGGACAGTCTCGTCTTAAAACGCGCCTGAATACGGGAAAACTCATTCTCGCGGGCTTTGATAATTTCGTCAATGGCTTCCTGACCGGTGCAGACGACCCATACCTTGCCTTCGCATTCGCTGCCAATCTTTTCAACAAGGGACTGGAGATTGATCAGCAGGTCGGTATCACCGCCGACATACTGCCCAACCTCATCCGCCATAAACAGCAGGCGGAAGTCCGCAGGCTGGGCGTCCACATACTCTTTGATTTCGGAAACAAGCTGGGCAATGGAAGTCTCCACAGTTTCCGTTCCGTTAAACCAGTTCTTCGCGGCGCTCTCGCTCATACCAAGAACCTGCTGCAAAGTCTCTACAACATCATCCTCAAAGAACGCAAAGGCATCGCGGGACTGGAACCAGGATGCGCCATTTTTCTTTTCGAATACACGATGGAACTCCTCGGTCTTGCCTTTTTTGGCAATGAACTGCTCCAGTTTGGCAACCTTCAGATTCTCACCGTAAAATCCGAGATAGTTATAGAACATCTTTGCGAACACACGGAGGACAGCCGTTTTGTCCTTATTGATAGAACCCTCGATATCAATATTGAACAGGATGGTATCGGTTCTACCCTTGGTGGCGCTGTCGATCAGCATAAAGGTGGCGGGATCATCGGAGAATTTCTTACGGAACCGCTCCACGGTCCGTTCTCCCTGAACTTCCTTGTTTTCCAGAAGATAGGACAGCATTTTTAGGAAGTGAGATTTACCGCTTCCAAAAAACCCGGAAATCCAGACACCGATATCAGCCGTCTTTTCCTGAAAGGAGTCACCATAATTATTGAAGAAGGTGATAAAATGCTTCTTCAGTTCCCTGGTAATGACATATTCATTCAATTCCTGTACGAGAACATCGCTCGCATCCTGGTCAACCTTAACGACACCATTGATTTTACGGTTGATGTCCTCTTGGAACATTCTTTCAATTCTCATGACATGGCTCCTCTTTATACGATATTGAAAGCTCTGTAATATGGATTGGGCTTCAGCCTGTCAAACAGTTTCACATAGCGGCCATCAAATGTGCCTGGATACATGACAAGTATCGGGACATCCGAAAAGTGCGGCTGCATAGCGTCAAGCAGGGAGTGGACACGGATAAACGGGAAGGCTTCTCCAACACCTGTGATTAGGATCACATCCCCCGGCCTATGCGGTCCATACTGCATCTTTCCGATGAACGCTGTATTGTTTGCCATGCGTATCATTTGATCCAGGATAAACTGTTTTCCCTTTTTCTCCTCCTGCGCAGGTATCCTTTCTGTGATGCGCTTGTCATCGCAGATGGAAAGGAACACTTTATACAGGTTATATTCAATGAGATGGCAGGAAAGGCTCTGGTCGGTCACCAGTTTTTCCGTAAAATGCCGAACTGCCATTTCATCCTTTGGGTCGTAGCAGAAGATGTGTATATTGACCTCGTTAGATAGTCCTTTCCCTTCAAGAAACTCCGGGCTTTGTATCAGTCCCCGAAGTGAATCGAGGCGCTCATTAACATCACTCATTTTCAAATTCTCCTCACATCAAACAATTAAATGCCGGGAGTGCGATTTCCTGCCCATCTTCGCGGATAGCGTTTTCGAGCA
>JAETSS010000129.1 GCA_021769545.1 Eubacterium sp. | reverse complement strand
TTTTTCTCTGCAAGTTTGTCTATGACGAGAAAGCCCATATTATGACGTGTATTTTCATATTTCTTCCCGGGATTTCCAAGCCCTGCGATAATAAACATATAAATTGTCCCTTTCCTTATCAGTCTAGATCATCAGTCAAACAGCTTACTGATGGAGCCGTTGGTAAATAGTCTCGTCTTGGCTTCCGCAAACAGCGGAGCTACTGAAAGCACCTTCATTTTCTCTATCTTCTTTTCCTCAGGGATCGGCAGAGTATTGAGCAGTATCAGCTCTTCGATGGCGGAATTCTCGATCCTCTCGATGGCAGGACCTGAAAGCACAGCATGTGTAGCGCATGCCTTGACGCTTGCCGCTCCCATATCCTTGAGTGCGTTCGCAGCGTTGGTTATGGTTCCTGCCGTATCTATCATATCATCCATCAGGATACAGTTCTTGCCCTCGATGTCTCCGATGATATTCATTATTTCGCTCTTGTTAGGCTCAGGTCTTCTCTTGTCTACGATAGCGATAGGGGCATTCAGAGGCTGTGCCATATTTCTCGCTCTCGTAACGCTTCCGTGGTCAGGAGAAACTACTACCACGTTTTCCAGATTCTGCTCCTGGAAATATCTTGCCAGTATAGGCATTCCCACCAGATGGTCCACAGGTATATCGAAATATCCCTGTATCTGTGCCGCATGAAGATCCATGGTGAGCACTCTGTCGGCTCCCGCCGCTACCAGCAGATTTGCAACAAGCTTGGCCGTGATCGGATCTCTTGCCTTGGCCTTTCTGTCCTGTCTTGCATATCCGTAATAAGGGATCACCGCATTGATCCTTCCTGCCGAAGCTCTCTTCATGGCATCTATCATGATCAGAAGCTCCATGAGATTATCGTTTACCGGATCACATGTCGACTGCACTATGTAGCAATCCACTCCTCTGACCGTCTCCCACAGATTCACCGAAATTTCTCCGTCGCTGAATTTATTTACCGTTGCCCTGCCAAGTGGTTTACCCATTATCGAGGCGATCTCCTCCGCCAGTTCCAAGTGAGAGTTTCCTGCAAATACTTTGTAATTCGAAAATACGCTGTTTTTCATTTGTTTCTCCTACCTCTACTTTCTGTTTCCTTTAAGTTGTTATTTCTTTAAGATGCCTTTTTTCTCTACCCAGCCTTCAAGAGCCTTGCCTCTTGCTCTCGCCACGTAAAGGGCACCATCCGGTACGTCCTCCGTTATCGTACTGCCTGCCGCCACGTAAGCCTTTTCACCAACATGCACCGGCGAAACGAGATTGACATTGCATCCTATGAATGCATCGTCCTCCACTACAGAACGATATTTTTTGCTTCCGTCATAATTGACGAATACGACTCCGCATCCCAGATTCACACGTTTTCCTACATCGGAATCCCCCACATATGTAAGGTGAGCCGCCTTGGCGCCGTCACCCATCTTTGAATTCTTGATCTCAACAAAATCTCCTACCTTGCATCCGTTGCCCACTTCACTGCCCGGTCTCAGGTATGCGAAAGGACCCACGGACGTATCGCTGCCTACTTTGCTTTCCAGTATTACAGAGCTCTGGACTGTGGTCCCATCACCTATGACAGAATCCTTTATCCTGGTGTTCTGTCCGATGACGCAGTCGCGACCGATCCTGACGTCGCCTTCTATAACGACGCACGGATATATTACCGTTCCCGCTCCTATTTCAACACCCTCATCTATATATGCCGTTCTGACATCGATAAAATCGACGCCTGCTTCCATATATGCAAAATTTCTCTCTATGCGTTTCTTCTCGAGAGCTTCATATTCATTGATATTCATAACCGAACTCCTTAAAACTTTCTGTCCTTTTCCAGGATCATCTCTCCGACCTTGTAAATGTCTCCGGCACCCATGGTCAGCACCAGATCTCCCTCTTCCGCATTATTATATACGAAGTTTGCGATCTCCTCAAAATCCTCGAAAAAGTATACGTCCTTTGTCGGATCGGCTTCCTTTATCTTGTTTACGAGACTCTTGGAGCTTATCTTATATATGTTCTTCTCTCTTGCCGCGTATATCTCGGCCAGCACCACCTTGTCCGAATCTGTGAAAGACGTAGCGAAGTCATCCAGCAGAGCCATTGTCCTCGTGTAGGTATGAGGCTGGAAAAGGCACCACAGCTTATTGTGCTTCATGTTTCTCACCGCTGCCAGAGTAGCCTTTATCTCCGTCGGATGATGTGCGTAGTCGTCTATTATCTTGATATTGTTCGATGTCTTGCCCAGAACGTCGAATCTTCTCTGTATTCCCGTATATCTTTCAAGTGTCTCCACGATCTTATCCACGTCCACGCCGAGTATATGGCTGCATGCGAACGCCGACAGCGCATTGAGTATGTTATGCTCTCCCGGTATGGAAAGTGATACTTTCGCCAGTGCCCTGCCTCCGTGGTTCACGGTGAATCTCGGCATTCCTTCGCCGTCGAAATCGATGTCCGACGCGTAATAGTCGCAGCTTTCGCTCAGCCCGAAGGTAATGGCATTCGGTATGTTTTCTATGACGCTCTTTACGAAAGGATTGGCGTCATATGCCAGCACCGCGCCGTTCTCCGGAACGAGCCTTGCGAACTTGTCGAAGGAACTTGCTATATGATCTATATCCTTGAAATAGTCCAGATGATCCGAATCTATATTGAGTATTATCTCTATTTTAGGTCTCAGATTCAGGAAGCTGTCCATGTATTCACAGGCTTCCGTGACGAAATACTCGTTTTTTCCCACGTATACGTTTCCGTTTATCTCGGAAAGGTTTCCTCCCACAAGTATGGTAGGCTCCTTCCCGGCATCCTTTAAAATCAAAGAAACCATAGACGTCGTTGTAGTTTTTCCGTGTGTTCCCGAAATCGCGATGCTGTTTTCGTATTCATCCATCAATATTCCAAGTGCCTGCGCTCTTGTTATCGCAGGTATCCCCAGCTCATGCGCCCTTGCCAGCTCGGGATTGTCGTTTCCCACTGCCGAAGAGTACACCACCAGATCCACATTCTCTACATTTTTCGCTCTATGGCCTAAATATATATGAGCTCCCTCATCTATCAGTCGCTCCGTTATCTCACTTTCTCTCATGTCCGAACCGGAAACCTCATATCCCCTCGATATGAATATCTCCGCTATGGCAGATAATCCGATACCGCCGATACCAATGCAATGTATCCGCTTATAATCCGGCAAATTGATCATTAAAACGCCTCCTAATTTTAGATATAACGATTATATCATATTTGCCTTTAAAAATGCGTTTTAATTACAAAAAAACATATTTGACAAAAAAGGCGAATGATATTATGATATTCCGCGTAAATAGTTCGATATATTTTCATTTTACAGTAAGAGGGAAAGAGAAAATCATGAAAAGAAGTCATCGCGTAGGCGCTATATGCCAGACCCTTACAGAGGCCCCTGAGCAGGTATTCGGTCTCAAGTATTTCTGCGATAAATTTTCCGCTGCGAAATCCAGCATAAGCGAGGATATCAGCGCTGCCAAGGAGGCTGTAAAAGCTACGGGCTACGGGTACATAGAGACCATTCCCGGCGCTGCGGGAGGTGTAAAATACGTCGCCGATATTTCGCCTGAAAAGGCAAGAGAAGTCCAGGAAAATCTATGCTCACTTCTCCGCGAGGAAAGCAGGATCCTGGGCGGAGGTTTCCTATACACCTCCGATATCATGTATAATCCGGCCATAGTCAAGGGAATGGCGCAGATATTCGCGAAAAAATTCCGAAAAGCCGGTGCAAATTACGTTGCGACCATCGAGACCAAGGGCATACCGGTTGCCTTCATGACCGCACATCTGCTCAATATCCCGGTCATCGTCGTGCGAAGGGAGACCAAGATATCCGAGGGCGCTACCGTAAGCATAAACTACTTCCCGGGATCTTCGGAAAGGCTGCAGAAGATGTCAATATCCAAGAGAGCGGCCGCTCCCGGCTCCAAGGCCCTGATCATAGACGACTTCATGCGGGGAGGCGGCAGTATAAAGGGTATCGCAGAGATCCTCTCCGAGGTGGAAATCGAGGTCGTCGGCATCGGCGTAGCCATAGTCAACATAGAGCCCGAACATAAAAAGGTCAGTGATTACTTCCCGATAGTCCATCTGGGAAAGGTCGATGAAAGCAACAAATCCGTCGAAGTCATCGCAAATTTTCAGATTTTTTAAAAAAAACTTGTTTATACAATTATTCTATTATATAATAATCGTAATTAGACATTGGACTTATACCATAATATCATGGCACGAAAGGCGGTAACACAAATGAACATTACTGATGTAAGAATTCGGAAGCTTAACGATGAGAACAAAATGAAGGCAGTAGTCTCCATTACCTTTGATGATGAATTCGTTGTACATGACATCAAGATCATTGAAGGGCAAAACGGTTTATTCATCGCTATGCCTAGCAGAAAAATGGGGGAAGGCGACTTCCGAGACATCGCTCATCCGCTGGTTTCGGAAACAAGGAACAAAATCAGAGACGCTATCTTCGAAGAGTATGATAAGGTACTTGCTCAGAAAGCTGCCGAAGCAGAAGCAGCTGCCGAAGAGCAGTAGCTTTTTAGATCTGTATCCGAAAATTTAGTATGAAAACATCCGCATATCAGACATGCGGATGTTTTTGTAATACTGCC
>JAETSS010000128.1 GCA_021769545.1 Eubacterium sp. | reverse complement strand
CGAAACTTGAAAGTTAACATTGACATATTTTTTTGACATAAGTATACTGTTAAGTGTTCGCATAAGGAGATTTTATGAAAAAAAAGCTTGTATTCATAGGCAACAGCATAGTAAACGGTTTTCCGTATGAGCGAAGTCTTTGCTTCGTAAGTCTGGTGCGCCGGGCTACGGGATATGATATCATAAATAGAGGAAACAACGGCGAGACCACCGCCGATATCCTTGCCAGATTCGACAGGGATGTATTGTCGGCAGGACCCGACGCGGTCTTCATCATGACGGGGACCAACGACTTCATATACGGCGAAGCTTCTGTGGAGCAGGCTTTCGAAAACCTGAAAAAAATGGAGACCATGGCTTTAAACAACATCAGGCCCATCACTCCCATATTCATCACACCTCTTCCCGTCGATGCACCGATGGCATCGGAAATGTGGATAGCAGGTGTCGATTACGACAAAGTAAACCTTTGCCTGACAGAGCTTACAAAGGCAATAAGATCGTCAGACCGGGAATTTATCGATCTCAATGATTTATACAGAGAATGCGGCAAATATCACGACGGCATCCATCCGCTCCCGGAAGGACACCGTTTTATCGCAGACGTGATTTCAGACTATATCAGAAGGAGCAGTACAATATGAGATTAAGAAAAGAAGTAGACGAAATGCAGGAGCGGGATATCCTGCTTATGGCGCGGATATCCGATGCACTGGCGCACCCTGCCAGGATAAAGATATTCAGATACATAATGGCACAGAACAAAAAAAGAGAGCGTGTCTGCAACAAGGACCTTGTCAATAATTTCGACTATTCTCAGGCGACCATATCACAGCACGTCAAAAAACTTAAGGACGCAGGTCTGCTGCAGGTAAAGAAGCAAGACAGGTATTCATACTACTTCGTCCACCTGGGAACGTTAAA
Organism: Eubacterium sp.; assembly: GCA_021769545.1. The sequence goes on along the minus strand of JAETSS010000128.1, from coordinate 3,737 downwards.
CGATTATTTAGTCGCCACCAAAAAATTCGAGAATATGGAGCCATAAGCTCTTTTTTATCACGGTCTCATCTATCATGAGGCCTTTTTTATTGTATGAAATTATTCTGAGGGAGTTTTTATCCGCCTCTATTATCTGATAATTGGCGCCGCTGTAGACCGACGCACAGTACCCGGGAGCATTGGTGCCGTCAAAGTATTCGCTTTTTCTGTTTCCCGAATTTCCCATTATGTATGTTATACCGTTGATCTCTTCGGTACGCATATACATATGCTGATGCCCGCAGAGCACGAGATCGACGCCTCCGCCCTCCATGATGGGCACCCACAGGCTTCGAAGACGCGGTGAAACCGTAGCCTTGTCGTGCATGCCGTAGGGAGGATGATGGGTAACGACGATGTTCCATGTTTTATCGCTTTCATCCAGCGTCCGCTTCATCCATTTTTCTATGGCTCTTTCGCAGACGGTCCATCTGCCGTTTCCCAACTCCTGCCGCCTCTCATCGGTCAGAAAAGAGCTGTCGGTCATGATCAGCCTGCAGCTTCCAAAGTCGAAATAATAGAAGTCTTCCTTTAAGTCCTCAATATCCGGTCCGTTGTCCGGTATGGCGAACATCTTCCTGTATGTCTTATTGGACCTGACTCCTTCATGATTGCCCGACACCGTCATGAGAGGCAGCCTGCCGAAAAGCCCGCAGCTTTTCATGAATCCGTTCCACTGCTCCTCTTCCCTCGGCATGTTCACCATATCTCCGCCGATTACGGCGAACTGTATCTGCGGCTCTCTTGAGTATATCTCGTCTGTCATGGTCTCCCATTCTGTGTATTCGTCCACGGTGACGTTGAACTGTACGTCTCCCAGATACAGAAAGCCGGTGGGGATTTTTTCCTTAGGCATCGTGAAACTTCTCGGACTGTCGTAAAGGATGCCGTCTCCTATCTCGTAGTAGTATTTTCTTCCTGCGGTCAGCCCGTGGAGAGTCGCGGTGTATCTGTAATATCTGCCGCCGAGGAGCTTTTCGCGCTTTGCCTTTACGCGCATACCATTTGGCAGAGCTGCGGCATCGGAGCAGATGCGCAGGTAGCGGCTGTCGTTGCGTCCGCCTTTCCAGCTTATGGAGATGGTGCCGGGGTCCTCGCCCAGAGAAATGATGATCTGCCTGTCTTGGTTTTGTGAAAGGTTGCTGTTATGTACTTGCTTTGAGTAGGACGCAGGATCGGCCGGATCGTCAGAGTCGGCCGATTCGGCTCCAGTAGCCCCATAGACCAAGTCGAATGTGCCGGTCACGGCGGCCGAGCTGCCCGAGCCTGATACGGCTGCTCCATCGGTCGCTGCAGCCGGGGCCACACAGACCACAGCTACAGTAGCCGCGACTATCACTGTCCAAATAATAAATACCGTCCTTTTTTCCATAAAAAATCCTCCGCTATATAGCTATATACACTATATGCGCGAAGGATAATTTATTATATATTATATCTTCATCTCAATTCGTCTATCCCCACATTGGCCAACTCATCGGCTCTGTTGTTCTTCTCCGTCACATACAGAAAATCCTCGTATGAAAACTCGCTGCCGTTCCATTCCACGAACTTCCTGTACAGCTTATCGAGATCGACAGACTTGCTGTTTATATCGACATGCCCCTTCACCCTGAAAAACGATATGGTATGCCTTTCCGAATAAGGGATCAGCTGCTTCCACAGATCCTGATTTTCCACCGGCTTCTTTGCTGCCGTCTTCCAGCCGTTTTTCTGCCAGCCCACATACCACTTTTTTCGGAAGCAGTCCATGAGATAGCTACTGTCGGAAAAAACATGTATGATCTGGTTTTCCTTCTTTATCGCTTTAAAAGCTTCCAGCAGTGCAGTCATCTCCATCCTGTTGTTGGTGGTGTTTTTCTCACTTCCGTATAGCTCCTTCACCGCTTCACCGAATTCCATGATGGCTCCCCAGCCCCCCAGGTTTTCATCACTCTGGTTGCCCGCGCAGCCTCCGTCCGTATATATCCTCAATATCCTGTCCTTTTTCATTTCTCGCATTCTCCTCGTGTCTCATTTCTCATAGGTTCCGTTTGATCCGTTAAAGTCCTATACAGAAATTTACCATATTAATGAACGAATGTCTATCGATATAAATGGCGATCGGTTTTGAAAACATCTTAAAATTTGTCGATATATCGATAAGTTGCTGTGTTGGCGATCAGTGATCTCGTCATTGGATAAGTTATGTCCCGCATTTCTCCATTTTTTTCATGGATTTTAATCTTTGATGGAGAAATTATGACTTATGTAAACCCCCGTCCGGTAAAACTATGCTCGTAAAGGTGCAGTGACCTGCTTTTTGTGGCTGCAGGGGGTGTTTTCATCCAATATCTTCACTTATATTTCGTATTTTTTGATCTGACGGCATGATTTTCTCCATCATTTGAGGCAAAAGCAATTATTTATGGAGAACACCCACCGGGTAAGTTTACATAATGCCAGCAATGTAGTTATATCCAACGAAAAAAAGCCGTTCCGACTGCCCAGCGCCCGGTCTTTTCAGCGGCAGGCATCAATCTTCTGTTCGGGCGAAACTTCTTTGTGATCGGCTAAACCAGGCGAATGTCTATATATAGTATAAATTGACTTTTGCATCACTTTGGAGTATCTTAATATGGTAAAGGAGACCTAGTACAGATATGACATTGAAATTTTGTTCGTTTGCCAGCGGAAGCAGCGGCAACTGCTATCTTATAAAAAACGATTCTTCCGCCCTGCTGATAGATGCGGGGATCTCGGGGAAAAGGATCTTTCAGGCACTTAAGGATACGGATACGCCTCACGAAAAGGTAAGGGGGCTTCTGGTCACCCACGAGCATATAGACCACGTCAAGAGCCTTCCAATAGTCACCAAGAAACTGCCCGGCATCGCGGCCTACGCCAACGACGCCACATGGGCCAACATACAGCGACCCGTTGCGGAAAAGCAGCAGCGAATTTTCCATACGGGAAAGGATTTTTACATAGACGATTTTCGCATCAGACCATTTGCCATACCTCACGATGCGGCGGAGCCTGTGGGCTTTTCTCTTTACTGCGGGGACAAGCAGATAAGCATAGTTACCGATGTGGGGCATATCACCGACGAGATCTTCGACGAGATCACCGACGCGGATTTCCTGCTTCTTGAGGCCAACCACGAAAAGGAGATCCTTCTAATGGGAAGATATCCCTATAACCTGAAACACAGGATACTCAGCGACAAAGGGCACCTTTCCAATGTGTCGGCGGGGGAATGCCTGTGCAGGCTGGCGGAAGCCAGAAGGAAGAAACGTCAGGTTCTGCTGGGCCATCTCAGCCACGAAAACAACGATCCGGCAGTGGCTATGCTGACAGTAAAAAACACGCTGATGGAAAGAAACATAATCCCGGGAAACGAGCTCAAGCTGGGCATCGCCATGAGGGACTGCCACAGCCCGGTATATGAGGTATGAGTATGAATGTTACCGTAATCGCGGTGGGAAAATTAAAGGAAAAATACTGGCAGGATGCTGTAAAGGAATATTCCAAAAGGCTTGGGAAATACTGCCGTTTCAACATCGTCGAGGTCAGGGAAAGCCTGCTGCGCGGCAATCCGTCCGCTGCGGATGAGGAGGCCGTAAAGATCGCAGAGGGTCAGGAGATACTAAGCAAAATAAAAAGCTCCGACTATGTCATCACGCTGGAGATCAAGGGCAAGGGGCTTTCTTCCACGG
>JAETSS010000127.1 GCA_021769545.1 Eubacterium sp. | reverse complement strand
GCTACGATGCGGAAAACGATGGGATAGGTCTCGCCCTGGAAAGCAGCCGGTTCAGCAGCTTTACAGATGACGATTATCCGGCTGTATACGATGCGCTGGCAGACGGCAGCGTCCAGGTAAAGAAATACGATAGCGGCGACATCGCATCTCTGGGACTTTCCGCGGGGACGGGTACAGTAGACTAGATAAACGGGAAACAGTTGATATGTAGGAGGCTGCCGGGGACAGTAAGAAAGATCGTGATATGGATTTTGCTGGTGCTGGGATTCTGTGCCATAGAATTTCCGGGCATACTTTTTGTGAGGGACAGGGTGTATCCGTTCATTTTGGGGCTGCCTTTTCTCTATGGCTATATCCTATGCAGCTGGATATATATGTGCAGCGTACTGTTCTACGCGTACCGCACCTCCTGGGGGAAGACCCCTTTTTTCAGAAAAAAGGTGAAGGCTCAGGGGAAAGAAGATACCATTTAATATAGGGCATGATGCAGCCCGCAGGCAAAGCAGACCTGCGGGCTATTTGCTGTCTTCGTTTTTGGAAAGGGACTGATTGAATTTGTAGCCTACGCCACGTACGCTGATTATGTAGCTGGGGCTGTCCGGATGCTGCTCAAGCTTCTTGCGAAGCGTGCTGATGTAGACCATGACGGTCTTGGCGTCGTTTCCCATGCAGCTTGTCTTCCAGACCGATTCGAATATCTGGGAAGCGGGAAATACCTTTCTCGGGTTTTCGATAAGCAGCTTGAGGATCTCAAACTCCTTGGTGGTGAGACTGATCTCCTCTCCACGTATGAAAAGCTCGTGGGTATCGAAGTCCACTTTGAGACCTTCAAATTCATAGATATTGTTGGTTCGGGCTGCTGTATCACGCATCAGTGAATTCTGACGTCTCAGGTGAGCCTTGATTCTGGCTATCAGCTCGCCGGGCATGAAGGGCTTAGTCATGTAGTCGTCACCGCCTGCCGAGAGAGCGATGATCTTGTCGATCTCCTGCGTTTTGCAGCTGAGAAAGATGATGGGTACATCGGAGACCTTGCGGATTTCCAGCGAAAGGGCAGGACCTTCCGTATCAGGCAGCATCACGTCCAGAATGATCAGATCCGGTTTTTCTTTTTTTAGCAGTGTCAGAGCTTCCTCTCCTGTATATGCAGGCACAGGCAGGAACTGTTCCTTTGTCAGATAAGAGCATACAAGCTTGTTGATGGCAGGTTCGTCGTCGATTACGAGTATTTTTTCTTTTGTCATTTTTGTCTCCTTACATTACATTTCATACAGTGGGATTATGAAGGTGAATTTGCTGCCTTCTCCATAAATGCTTTCTGCGTAAATGTCTCCCTGATGGGCGATCATGATCTCCTTGCATAAGGTGAGACCCAGACCTCTGCCCTCGGTGCGCAGCTCGTTGTTATCCGAACGGTAGAACCGGTCGAAGATATGGGGGATGTCCTTGTCGGGGATACCCATGCCCCAGTCATTTACGGAGACTACGAAATTTTCTTCCGTTTCATCTATTTTAAATTCCAGCCGCAGTCTTTTTTCGCTTCGGGAATACTTGATGGAGTTCGTCAGCAGATTGGAAAAGACCTGATTGATCCTGTCCTGATCTATGATGATCCAGTATTTGTTCAGATGACTGGCATCCAGTTCTATTTCGGTTTCAAAGCCTGCCGATCTTAAATCGCTGATATTATTGCTGATGAGAAGCTCTGCGGCGTCTCTGGCTGTACAAGACATGAAGTTGAAGGTGAACTGGTGGGTCTCCAGCTTGGAAAGCTGATCCAGATCATCGATCAGCTTTTTTAATGTCAGTGTCTTTGAGGTGATGATCTCCATGGCCTCCCGCTGATCATCTTCGCTGCTGAGAGTCCCGTCGCCGATGGCTGTCAGATAGCCCGCTATTGCAGTAATAGGGGTTCGCAGCTCATGGGAGATATATGAAAGCAGCGTGTTACGGCTGCGGGTCATCTCCATATGCTCCATTTCCGCCGACTTTATACGTGTGATGTCACGCAGAGTCCCTTCTATGGCGGTGGTATGTTCATCTCTGATCATGGTACACTTGAATTCGCCCCAGAAGGTTTTTCCGTCCTTTCCGGTCAGCTCAAGAAGGTGTTCTTCACGATACTGGCTGCTGTCGCTGAATATCTCCTCTATCTCTCCGATGTTTTTGTCGGTGACCATGCTGCGAAAAAATTTCGGGTCGTCGTAGAATCTCGACGGAGGAAATCCGGTCAGGGCTTCGATGGAAGGAGATATATATTCAAAGGCTTCAAAGGGCCTGAGCTTATAATAGAAGATGGCATCGCGGGAATGCTCCACTACCGTTTTGTACAGGCTGGATGCCATATCGTTTTGTTTTCTGGCATATACGATGTAGATAGTCAGGATGCAGAAATTCACCAGATTGGAAAGTAATATATCCGTTATGTACAGGTTATAGAGTTTATAGGTGGTATCTACGAAGATCTCCACGATGGACATGTTGGATTTGTTGGCGCCCCAGATAAGGAAAATGGCGGCTGCAATTACCTTTTCGATCTTTGATGTATTCCATCTTATACATACATTATAGCATATAAAGCAGGTGATGATGAGCTGATAAACGGAAATCGGCAGATAAAATGACAGCAGATCGAAATCGTACAGGATGCAGATGATAGCCAGAAGCACCAGATAGAGGGAAAACCGATACCAGTATGTCGGTATGCGGGTATGTATAAAGGAATAGCTTCCGAAAAGCAGCAGCAATAGATTGAACATGTCGATGACCTTACGCATTTCCAGAAACAGTTCGTTTTGTATGTTGAGATACAACAGGAGGCAGAGAAGGCTGCAGGAATACGCCAACCAGGAAAAGCCCCAGAAGCTCATGAATTTTTCCTGCCTGCGTGAGAACATGTAAAAATAAAGTATAGAGACCATAAAGGTCAGTATGGCAAACATGATAAGGAAGCTGAATCTCATAATAAAAACCTCCGGTTTATTTATTATAGCGGAAAATTATGATAGAATAAAGCCGGAATCATTATTTCAGGGAAAAAGTGTTTCGGGAAGAAGAAAAAGATATGATAACAAACGCCATACTGCTGCTGATCCTCTGCATCTTTGCTTTCGTACCTCTTTTGCTGGGAGAGTTTGCGAGAAACAGATCCATATCGACGGCGGAGGACTTTATCCTCCACGGAAGAAAACTCAAGATATTTCCCATGTATGCACCGGTGTTCGCCACATGGATGAGCGTATTTGCCTTCATGGGAGGGATCGCATATTTCTATGAGCAGGGGCCCATTTACATGACTACAGTCGGATGGGACGCCCTTTTCGCGGTGCTCTTTATCCTGGTGGGCAGAAGGATATGGCATTACGGCAGAGCCTATGATTACATGACTCCTACTGATTTTTTCGATGACATCTATGATTCAAAGCTTCTCAATATCATCGTGACGGTAATAGTCATCGTATGCACCATCGTTTACCTGCAGGTACAGATCGTCGGCGGGCTTCTGATAATGAGTATTGCAACGGACGGACTGATCTCATGGTATGTGGGAGGTGTGATATTCTTTTCCATTCTTGTGATCTATCTGTGGGCAGGCGGACTGCGGGCAGTAGCTATGACCGATATTTTCTATGGGATCCTGATTGTTCTGGCTGTGTTCAGTTCGGGATTTTTCCTTATACATACGGCGGGCGGCGTCGATACCGTCTTTGAAACGCTGATAGAAGCTGATCCTGCCAACGTCTCCATGACAGGACCGCAGGGAAACAGCCGCACGGCCATGTGGCTGTCGCTGTTTATCGTGGTGCCGGTGGGCGCCTTTATGGGTCCCCAGATGTGGATCCGAAATTACGCGGCAAACTCTGAAAAGAACTTCGTGATCCTGCCGTGGCTTTTGTGTCTGTCGTCCATCATCTTTATCGGGACGCTGTTTGCGGGAAGTGCGGGAGTAGTGCTGGCGGAAGATGTCACGAATCCGGATGCCATCCTGCTAAAGCTGATTTTAAAGTATGCACATCCGATGTTTTATATCTTTGTGATCATCGGGCTATATGCGACTATTTTCTCCACGGCCAACTCGCAGGTACATGCTCTGGCGGCTGTGTATACCATCGACATACATAAACGGTACATAAACAGGAATGCGCCGGATCGTAAGCTGGTATTCGTTGCAAAGTGGGCGGTTCTGGTGATCTCTGTGATCTCATATGTGCTGATAATCATCATTCCGCAGACCATCTTTGACCTTGCCATCATGGCCTTAGGCGGCATGGCCCAGCTTTTCGTTCCCGTGCTGGGAGCGCTTTTCTGGAAGCGTTCCACTGCCAGGTCTGCCATCACTGGACTCGTTACCGGCGAGATCGTATTTGCTGCCGGTGTGGTCCTTCATGTGGCGGATACCAGCATCTGTGCCATTTCCGGCCTCATTGCAAATCTGTTTTTCTTTTTCACCGTGGCAATGGTAGATAAGCCGCGTATAACGGTGTATAAAAAAATAGAAACCTACAGGAAAGAATACAACAGAAAAAACTATTAAATCTAATTTAAAGCCATTTTAAATTCTGCTTAAATACAGGGCAAATCCGTTAAAAATTGTCTGAAAACTTGATAAAATACCTGTGAAGTCATTAAATAGTTACAGTATTGAGTTAAGGAGGATTTGTTATGATTAT
>JAETSS010000126.1 GCA_021769545.1 Eubacterium sp. | reverse complement strand
ATTCCTGAAAGGTCTATGCCGTTTTCGCCTATGCCCGTCATGCTGCAGTGAACATGAGCATCCACAAATCCCGGCATCATCGTCCTTCCTGCGAGATCTATTATCTCCTTTGATTCTCACGGTGCTTCTCCGTCTCACAAAGCAGCTATCTTGCCATCCTTTACGGCAAGCCAGCTCTTTGTGGACATATTATCGTCTACAGTCAATATGTTTCCGTTTTTAAAGATTTTGTCAAACATCCATTCCTCCTTCCGCGTAAAGGTGTTTAAATTTATTCTATGACCTGCATAATCGCACGTTTCACATAGGTCTTGATGATCTGGACCTTGAATTTATTCTCTTCAAGGACTTTCACATCTTTCACAGCCAGTCTTCCGGCTTCCTCTGCCAGCTCTGCTGTAGGCTTCTTGCCTGTGATATATTCTTCTACATCGCCCAGTTCATAAGGTACAGGAGCAACTCCGCTGAATGCCAGCCTGGCAGAACTTATTACCCCGTCCTTTACATCGATGTTGGACGCCATACCCACGATCGGGAAGTCTATGGTCTTTCTCGTTCTGAACTTCCTGTAAAGCTGATCCGACCCGCTGTTTTTGTCTGCTATAACGATCTCCTTCACTATCTCGTCGCGGTCAAGGACCGTAGATGTATCGACTGCCGCTGTGAAAAGCTCGGCTGCCGGCATCGTTCTCTTGGACGTCACTACCTGAGCATTCAGAACGATGAGTGCCGGAGCTATATCCGACGGACTAACAGCTACGCAGCCGCAGTTATAGCATCTGTTGGCCTCTGCCTTTACCGCTTCAAAGGATGCGCTTTCCGTATCCTCCTTATCGTAGCTTCGCTCCTCTACAGGAAGCATTTTCAGAGCTACAGGCTCCGACTGCTTCATGCAGGAAGTATCGAAGTAAAGCTTGCTTCCTGTCTTTTCCTTCGCCTCTGCAGGCTCTGCTCCCAGCAGCAGATTTATCTTCTCCGCCGTCTTTCTGGCGTCGGCTATGGCTTCTACAGCAGTCTTAGGTCCCAGTGCTGCATCGCCTGCCATGAAGACGTTCTCTTCCGCATCGACATCGATATCTATGCCGCTCATATCCACCTTCTGTCCGATGGCTGCCAGCAGGACATCTACCTTTACCTCTTCGATCTCGCCTTCGATAGGTACAGGTCGTCTTCTTCCGGAGCTGTCAGGTTCGCCGAGGGCCATTTTCTGCAGTCTGACGATATGTGAACCGCCTTCCGTTACGATCTCCGACGGACTCACGAGATATCTGAATTCTACGCCTTCATCCTTTGCATCTGAGATCTCTTCTCTTTCTGCAGGCATTTCAGCTCCGGTCCTCCTGTAGAAATTGTATACCCTGGAGGCTCCCAGACGTCTAGCCGTACGGCAGCAGTCCATGGCTGTATTGCCTCCGCCGACTACGGCAACGATCTTTTCCTTTACACCTGTATCTTCGCCTTCCGAAGCCTGCTTGAGGAACTCGATACCGCCGATGACGCCGTCATCATCCTCTCCCGGACAGCCGATCTTGGCGGACTTCCACGCTCCTACGGCAACGATAACGGCATCGCTTTCCTTTTTCATGGTGTCGATATCGATCTCTCTGCCTACTACGCAGTTCTGCTTGAAGGTAACGCCAAGGCCTTCGAGTATCTCAACTATCCTGTCCAGGATATCTCTCGGCAGTCGGTAGGCAGGTATACCGTATCTCAGCATTCCTCCTGCCTTATGGTTGGCATCGTATATTACTACCTTATGTCCGGCCAGTGACAGATAATATGCCGCCGTCAGTCCGGCAGGACCTGCACCGATTATGGATACGGTCTTTCCGCTCTTGTTTTTCGGCTTCTTTATCAGTCTGTCGGCATTCTTAAGCATATGATCGCCGACGGTACGCTCGATGTTTCTGATGGAAACAGGCTCGTCGTATTCGTTTCTGTTGCACTTGCTCTGGCATGTATGAGGACATACTCTGCCGACTACGGCTGCCAGCGGATTCATCTCCCACAGCAGCGCTGCTGCGCCGTCAAGATCGTCCCTTCTCAGCAGATCCAGATATTCGGGGATCGCCGTACCGTTAGGACACTGGTTTTCGCAAGGAGACTTGCATACCTTTGCTCCGCCGAAAACGGAATGATATACGTTGTTTCCCATCATTGCGTTGCAGAGCTCTCCGCCCTTTCTCATGCAATGGAACTTATCGTCCTGATATCTGTAGTACCAGCATCTCGGCTCCTGACATATGTTGCCTCCGATGGTGGCCATATGCCTTATCTGCGGAGATGCGATATTGTGTGCCGCTTCACAGAGAACGCCGAATTTGTCTCTGATGATCTCCGAGCTTTCGATATCGGACAGCTTAGTCATAGCTCCTATTACTACCTTCCCGTCTTCCTCTGTTATCGTGTCCGAAACGGTGCCCTTGAGTGATACCAGCTTGTCGGGACAGCTGTCCTTTATCTTTTCATTTATCACGCCGACGATATCCGTTCCTCCGGCAATTATCTTGCCGCCTGAGCTTTCTCTCAATTCAGAGGCAGCTTCATCGACCGACGTTGTTTTCTTATATACGAAATCCTTAATCATTGTGCGCCTCCTTCATTGCCTGTTCTGCCAGACCTTCCAAAACCTTCTTAGGTGAAAACGGTACATCCGGTATTCTTATTCCAACGGCGTTATATACGGCGTTAGCTATTGCCGTCGATGCACCTGTAGGCGTACTTTCCGCAAGACCGCAGGCTCCGTATTCGCTGGCACCCTTCCATTCCTCAATAAGCAGCGGTGATACGTGAGGAACATCTGCCATGGTAAGCATCTTATAGTCGATATAATTGACATTAAGCGGAGTTCCCGTCCTCTTATCGTAGCATAGATCCTCGGTCAGAGTTTCTCCCATGCCTATGAAGACTCCTCCGATCTGCTGCGATTCAGCGCCGGAAGCATGCATTACCTGACCCACATCGTTTGCGATGAGCAGATCGCAGACGTTGATCTCTCCCGTCTCCGTATCTACCTCGACTTCCGCAAACCACGCACCGTAGGCGATACCGGTCACGGTCTTGTTATTGTTTCTTATGTTTCTGCCTGTTATAGGAACGCAGTCGTCTTCCATCATAACGTCCCTGGCATCTATGCATACATCAGGCTCCGTCTTCTTGTAGATCTTTCCGTCCTTTATATCCAGCAGTTCTTCGCTGATATTCATCATTTCGGAAGCTCTTTCGATGAACTGTCTTTTGACGTCTGCTGCCGCTCCCACTATGCATTCCGAGAGGATGAATGAAACGACGCTGTCTGTCGGAGGACAGTCTCTCAGTCCCATCTCGGTATCTCCATCCGACACCCATTTGATATCATCAGGTGTAGTGCCCAGGAAGCTGAGATTGTCCGCACATGCCATTACGGCTGCGCTGTTGCCTCCTGCTCCCGTTTCCTTGGTAGGGGCATTGAGTATAACGGAAAGGTCAGGGTTGACACGTATCGTAGTCTCTATACGGCCTCTCTCGTTTTCCTGCCACTCGGCATGCCACTGATTGTGAAGCGTCATGCCCATGCCGCGTTTCTTGCATCCGTCTATCAGTTCGCCCTCGCCGGTCTTATGTCTTCTTTCCCAGCCGAATTCTTCCGCTGCAGTGTCGAGGACGGTGCATATGCTGGCGTTAGGCTGTGGATCGTATGAGTTTCCGAAGCTTTTCTTATAGATCTCTATCGGGTCTATTCCCAGGGTTTCAGCAAGCTTGTCAACCGCCTGCCCCAGAGGGAAGTTCTGCTGCACGTTTCCTACGCTTCTGAAAACGCCTCCCGGGATCCTGTTGGTAAAGTAGTTCCTGCTCCTCATCCTGACGTTTTCCACCGGATAGAACAGCCTCGGTATGCCTTCTGCATTCATAAATCCCGTAAGAGCATAGCCCGTTACTCCGTTATAGGCTCCGTTGTTTCCGATGCCGTCAAACTCTATGGCCGTTACGGTACCGTCCTTCTTGCCGCCCATTTTTATCTTGAAGTTGATCTTTGTCCTTGTTTCTGCAAATTCTTCATGTACATTCATCTTGTACTTTACAGGACATCCTGTTTTTCTCGATAGGATGGCTGTCATCAGGAAAAAGTTCTGCTCTCCCATATTCCATTTTCCCATATGGGCTCCGCAGTTGGTATTATGTACTCTGATCTTCGCAAGAGGCAGCCCCAGCATGCAGTGGAGGTGCATCCTGACCTGATCGGAATAGTAGTGGTTCGTCCATACCTCTATCCTGTCGTCTATCCATTCGGACATGCATCCTCTGAAATCCAGCGTGCCCTGAGTCGATGCTCCGCCGAAGGTCTCGTCCACCTCTATCACTGCATCGGCCTCTTCAAATCCGATATCGACATTGCCTTTGTCCACCACAACGTTGTCTACGCAAGGGCCTCCGTCAAGGTCGTCACGATGAGGCAGCTGATTTCCTGTAGGATTTGCCTCCGGGTGAAGAACGGTGGCCCATTCCTCATCGGCCTGCTCTGCCTCCAGGAAAGGCGGAGCTGTTTCCCACTCTATATCGATCTGCTTCAATGCTTCCTCTGCGATCTCTCTCGTATCCGCCGCAACAGCAACGCCCATCAGATCGCCAACGAATCTGGAACGGTCATCAAGGACCTTTCTGTCAAACCACTTGGGAACGGTTTCTCTGTGATACGGA
>JAETSS010000125.1 GCA_021769545.1 Eubacterium sp. | reverse complement strand
TAGCCGTGGGAAGTCTCGGCATATTCCACGGGATGAAATCATATTTCTGTCAGGACGAGTACGGACAGATCGCTCCCGTATATTCCATTTCGGCGGGACTCGATTATCCGGGAATAGGGCCGGAACATGCGCATCTTTACGACACGGGAAGGGCTGAGTACGTTCCGGTGACCGATGATGAAGCGGTGGAGGCCTTCGAATATCTTTCGAGGATCGAGGGTATAATACCGGCCATCGAAAGCGCCCATGCCGTTGCATATGCAAAGAAGATAGTACCACAGATGAGAAAGGATCAGATAGTCGTGATAACCATTTCGGGAAGAGGCGATAAGGACTGTGCAGCCATAGCACGTTACAGAGGGGAGGATATACATGAATAGGAAAATATCAGATGCATTTACAGACGGCAAGGCCTTCATACCTTTCATCACCTGCGGTGATCCATCCCTTGAGGTGACAGAGCAGATCGTATATGCCATGGCGGAGGCTGGGGCCGATCTCATAGAGCTTGGCATACCATTTTCAGATCCAACAGCGGAAGGTCCTGTGATACAGGCGGCAAACGTGAGAGCATTGTCAGGCGGTGTGACGACGGACAAGATCTTTGATATGGTGACCAGAATAAGAAAGAAGACCGATATACCAATGGTATTCATGACATATGCCAACGTAGTGTTTTCATACGGTACGGAGCGCTTCGCAGAGAAAGCGGCACAGGTGGGGATGGACGGTATCATACTGCCGGATGTTCCATTCGAGGAAAAGGGAGAGTTTGACGGCATATTCAGCGCCCACGGACTTGACTTTATTTCTTTGATAGCGCCGACATCTCATGACAGGATAACGACGATAGCAAAGGAAGCATCGGGCTTCGTATACTGTGTATCATCTCTTGGGGTCACGGGAGTCCGCTCCAGCATCACTACCGATATCGGCGCAATGGTGGAACTTGTAAAGAAGGCACAGGACATTCCGTGTGCCGTAGGCTTCGGCATATCCACACCGCAGCAGGCAGCGGATATGGCGGAGAAAAGCGACGGCGTCATAGTAGGTTCGGCCATCGTGAAATTGTGTGAAAAGCATGGAGCTGGCTGTGTACCGTACATAAAAGAATATGTGGCGGCCATGAAAACGGCGATATCATAATCAGACCGGGAAATATGATCAAATAAAAACAGCCTGTATAGCGTTAGATCGCTACGCAGGCTGTTTTTTTCTGATCAGTAATGCATCACAACGGGCATTCCCACCTCGGCGCTGCTGTAGAGTGCAGGCATCCTGCCGGGCGGCATGTTGATGCAGCCGTGACTGCCGTTGCTTACCCAGATGCTGCCTCCGAAGGACCTCCTCCAGTCGGCATCGTGGAAGCCCTGTCCGCTCCATGTGACACCGAGCCAGTATTTTACCGGACTTGCGTATTTGCTTCCGTCGGCATTGTCGCCTTTCAGCACTACGTTCCTGACCTTGTTCAGTATGTAATACGTTCCAGTGCTGGTAGTGGTGCCGGTGGCTCTGCAGCCTGTAACGCAGCTGGACGAAAATACCAGTTCACCGTTTATATATTGCTTGACTACCTGATTTGAAATATCCACATCGATATATGTATCGCCGACGTTCCTCGAATATTGGCCGTAGCCCTTATCGGAAAATACGGGCTCACGGGTGACATCCTTGTGAGAGTTGATATCGCTTATCAGCTGCTTCGTTTCATTTTCCTGATCTATGGTCCAGCCGTATGTTCCGCCCACTACGTGGATGTCTCTGCCGCTGAGGGACGTGAACTTTCTTTCGGCGCCCACATTGTCGTACTTGACTGCCATTTCCGCAACGTATTTTTTGATGGCTTCATCATTGGCTTTACCTGACATGTCGTCGTTGAGCAGACCGTTCAGCTCCTCGGCCGTTAATGTGAAGGTCTCTTCACCGAGACTGTATGTGATCTTCTGCTTAAGATATTTACGGCAGTACTTTTGATAATCCTTGAGCTCTTTGTCCTCCGCAGTGACCTCAGGCAGAGTGTAGTAGTCCTTGGCATCGAACAGAAACTTTACCTCTCCCGTCTGGATGTGATGAAGCAGATCGCTGAAAAATTTCTCGGCATTCGGTCTTGTTCCGTAGACCTCCGGCACGATAGGAAAATTTTCCTTAGTGAGATCGACGTAGGCGTCGCGGCTCACAGTGTCGTCATCGCTGTTGAGGAACGGTGACGTTACTACGCGCTGCTTGAACTCATCGCTGTATTCCTCCACTACCATTGGGATCTGGATCACCAGAGGTGTGGATACGAAGTGATTGGCAGCGGCGAATACCCTGTAACGGCTCTTGGCATCCCTGAGCTTGCCGGAAATATCGTATGTGCATCCAAAATCCGTGAAGGTGGCGATATCGTCGTTGAGCTGTCCGGTGACAACGATGTATTTTTTGTTCCATTCCTCCGTCAGCTTCGATAAGGTCTGCTCATAAGTCAGACCGGAACAGTCTATACCGTTTATCGTAGTGTTGGCGGGGAATTTGTCGGAGCTGTAGTCGTCTGACTTGGAATATACCAAGGTGCCCCCGGCAATGGTTGCTATCAGTAGTAATATTATTATTGAAATGGTTATAACAAATTTTTTCATATCTTCTCCTTAAGCCTACTATATTTTACTTTATTTAATATAACTTTTAAAGAGAAAAAATACATTTTTGTGGTAAAATGTTTTTATATTTATATGGAAGGGTAGCAGAAATGGCTTTTACACATTTACACGTTCATACGGAATACAGTCTGCTGGACGGAGCATCGAGGATAAAGGATCTCGTTTCCAGAGCCAAGGAGCTGGGAATGGATTCCGTAGCCATAACGGATCACGGTGTGATGTTCGGCGTCATAGAATTTTACAGGGAATGCCGCAAACAGGGCATAAAGCCCATAATCGGATGCGAGGTCTATACGGCGGCAAGGACGCTGTTTGACAAAGAGGTGGACAAGGACAAGCGCATGGGCCATCTGATCCTGCTTGCCAAAAACGATCAGGGGTACAGGAATCTGATGAAGATAGTGTCCGAGGGATACAGACACGGATTTTATTACAAACCGAGAATAGATAAAAACGTGCTTAGAGAATATCACGATGGGATCATAGCTCTGTCGGCATGCCTTGCGGGCGAGGTCCAGCACAGGCTCTTAAACGGAGATTACGAAGGCGCCAAAAAGGAAGCGCTGGAAATGCGGGAGATCTTCGGCGAGGACAGCTTTTACCTTGAACTGCAGGATCAGGGCCTTGAGGAAGAAGCGCGTATCCTGCCTGATATGAAGATGCTTCACGAGGAAACGGGGATCCCGTTTGTCGCCACCAATGACGTCCACTATGTGAGACAGGAGGATGCGGTGGTGCAGGATGTGCTGATGTGCATACAGACAGGCACTACTGTAGACGAAGAGAACAGGATGAGATTTTCCAACGACCAGTTCTATCTCAAATCGGAGGACGAGATGAGGAAGATCTTCGCCAATATCCCGGAGGCATGCGACAATACGGCGAAAATAGCCCAGCAGTGTGATGTGAACTTTACCTTCGGAGAACTCCATCTGCCTGATTTCAATGCGCCGGACGGACTTACCAACAGAGAGTATCTGAGAAAGCTGTGCGAGGAAGGTCTCGTGCAGAGATATGCAGACGAAAGCGGGCATGTGGCGGAGGAGCTGCATCAGCGGCTGGATTATGAGCTTTCCACCATAGAGAGCATGGGGTACGTGGAATACTTCCTCATCGTATGGGATTTTATCAATTACGCCAGAAGCAACGGCATCATGGTGGGACCGGGAAGGGGCTCGGCAGCGGGAAGCATCGTTGCGTACACCCTCAGGATAACAGACATAGATCCTATCAAGAACAATCTGATCTTCGAAAGGTTCCTGAATCCTGAGAGAGTCAGTATGCCGGATATAGACATAGACTTCTGCTATGAGAGACGCGGAGAGGTCATAGATTACGTTACGGAAAAATACGGAGAGGACAAGGTATCACAGATAATAACCTTCGGTACCATGAAGGCGAAGCAGGCTGTCCGCGATGTAGGCAGGGTGCTGAATGTCAGCTACCCGGAAACCGACGCCATAGCCAAGGCAATACCGTTTTCCAACAAAATGACCATAGAGAAGGCCCTTGAAACGAGTCCGGAGCTAAAAGCAAAATACGAAAACGAGGAGACGACGAGAAAGGTCATAGATATGGCAAAGGCCATAGAGGGAATGCCGCGTCATGCATCTACCCATGCGGCGGGAGTCGTGATATCCAAGGCGGCTATAGATGAATACGTGCCGCTGTATCTTGCAGATAAAGGCTTGGCCACCCAGTTCAACATGACTACCATAGAGGAACTGGGACTTCTCAAGATGGACTTTCTGGGACTCAGGAACCTGACGGTAATAAGAGATGCACTTGAGATGATAGAAGCAAACCACGGCGTCAAGATAGATTTTTCATCCATGGATTACGACGATCCCAAGGTATTTGAGGCCATAGCCGGCGGCAACACCGAGGGCATTTTCCAGCTGGAAAGCGGAGGCATGACACAGTTCATGAAGAACCTCAAGCCCGACTGCTTCGAAGATATCGTAGCCGGTATATCCCTGTACCGTCCGGGTCCGATGGCGTCGATACCGACATATATAGAGAACAAGAAGCATCCCGAATCC
>JAETSS010000124.1 GCA_021769545.1 Eubacterium sp. | reverse complement strand
CAGATCGAAGCCGCTGCCGTCGGGAAGCATCACATCCAGGATGATAAACTCCGGACGGTAGCTCCTTACCCGTGCCGCAGCGTCTTTCACGGTTCCGGCGGTTTTGATGTTTTGAAATCCATCGTCCCTGAGGATGGATATTACCATATCGAGAAGCTCCTGTTCGTCGTCTACCAGCAGGATGCGTTTTTTCTTCAAATATTCATAGCTCATGAGGATACCTCCTTTGCATTTTCGTCTATATAATTTATACCACAAAAAAGTGTCGTTTTCTAATATACGGAGAAATGTAAGGTAAATGTAAGGACACGGAAAGGTCAGCACAAGGTGGAGGTCATACAATGTATTGGCAGTGATGAGAAATGAGAAAAAGCGAAAGGAGAAAAACAAAATGAATATTATCGAGACATATGATCTGACGAAATCCTATAACGGGTTCACCGCTGTATCTGGGGTAGACCTGCACGTGCCTAAGGGCGCTGTTTACGGCTTTCTGGGCCCCAACGGAGCGGGAAAGTCCACTGCGATGAAGATGTTTCTGGGTCTTACGAGACCTACGAGAGGGTCCTTTATCATCGATGGCAAGAGGTATCCGGAAAACAGGCGGGAAATATTGAAGGATGTAGGCTCATTCATCGAGGCACCGGCCTTTTACGGCAATCTCAGCGGAGAGGAGAATCTTGAGATCATCCGAAAGATCCTGGGTCTTCCCGGCTCGTCTGTAGCAGAGGCCCTCGATATCGTCGGCCTGACCCGGTTCAGGAAACGCCTTGCGAAAAAGTATTCACTGGGGATGAAGCAGCGGCTGGGACTTGCAGGCGCTCTGCTCGGAAAGCCGCCGATTTTGATTTTAGACGAGCCGACAAACGGCCTGGATCCTGTGGGCATCCACGAGATCAGGACGCTGATCCGTTCTCTGCCGCGTCAATTCGACTGTACCGTGCTGGTATCGTCACATCTACTGTCCGAGATCGAGCTGATAGCGGACAATATCGGAATTTTGAACCATGGACGCCTGCTGTTTGAAGGGACGCTGAATGAGCTTAAGACAGACGCGGTTTTACGGGGCTACCCTACAGATAATCTTGAGGATACTTTTCTGGCACTGATCGATGATGATAATCGAAAGCGAGGTGTGACGAGATGAGCATATATCAGGAATGCAGAAAGGCAAAGAGGACGGGCGTCGTACCTGCGTTTTTAGCGGGCGGCATTTTGGCGGCGGTTTTTCCATGTATCAATATGGCTGTTCGCTCCGAGATGTTCGTCCACAGGCAGGGCAGTCCCGTCACCATACTGCTGACGGAAAACTGGCAGGTGATGTCCATGCTGAATGTGATATTGGTGGTTTTGGGCGCGTGTCTTCTGTATCATACGGAATTCGCCGGTAACGCCATGCAGAAGATGAAATGCCTGCCCGTCAGTGAAAGCTCGATTTTTTATGGAAAGACCGGGGTTATCTGTCTTCTCAGCGTCGTCATGCTGGTCATGGAAGCCGTGTCCGTCGTGTTTTGCTCCCTTTATTGGTTCGATACGGGGAGTGGGATTTGGCCTGAGGTCGTAAAAAGCTTCGGGTATTCATTTCTGATGGGTTTTCCGTGCATATTGCTGTCGCTTTTGGTATCGTCGGCGTGCAGGAACATGTGGGTGTCCCTTGGCATCGGTGTCGTATGCATTTTTACGGCCACGATCCTGCCTTCGGATAATTTCGCACTTTCGCTTTTTCCATATGCTTTGCCGTTTTCCATGTTTGATGGAGCGGATGTGACAGGTGCGATGCATCATATATGTGCGGCCGCAGTTGAAACTGCAGTCATGGCCGCGGCGGAGCTGCTGTTTATAAAGATAAGGAGGGTGTTTGAATGAGCTTTTTATCACTTACAGGCATTGAATTTACGAAAATCAAACGTTCGAAGATACTGCTGATACTGCTTGCCGCGACGGTCATACTATGGATACCTTCAATATTGAATGCAGATCTGAATTTTACCATGGCATCCCATGGGATATACATAGAGCCGGAGTACAACTTTTTCATTCAGGGCTTTATGGGAATGGCATGGTTCATGTTCCCCGGAAGCATGGTAGTCAGCACGGTAATGATAAATCAGATGGAAAGGGCAAACAACGGCATATTGAAGATGCTGGCGCTGCCTTTGAGCACCATACGGCTATGTCTTGCGAAGTTCACAGTACTGCTGGTTCTGGCGGCTTTACAGGTGATCATGAAGACAGGGATGTATTATCTCAGCGCCGCCATCGCATCGCAGGCACAGGCATATGACATGATATTGCCGCTGCAGTACGTTTTCAAAGAAGCAGGTGCTATCTATCTGGCAGCTATACCGATGCTTGCGTTTTTCTGGATGCTGTCGGTATGCATCAGGACCCCGATATTTTCCATAGGGATAGGACTGGTTTCCATCGTACCATCGATCCTTGCCATCAATACAAAGGCGTGGTTCATCTATCCCATGGCGTATCAGTTTTATATCATTGTAGCCGAGCAGGGGAGACTTACCGAAAAGCTTGCAGCCTCCCAGATCGAAATCGTACCGTGGATCCCAGTGGCAGTTGCAATAACGATGATTTGTCTGTGTATTTCCTGTCTGCGTTTCGGGCAGGATGAAAGGAGGTAAAGCTATGAAAAACAATATTCTTACCGCTGTAAGTACCGTAATGCTTTTCGTTCCGTGGACCATATTGATCCTGAGAGAAAATGAATGGGCGCTTCAGTCGCCGACAGCCGAGATCATGATCTCGTGCTATGGTGCCTTCATGGTATTCAGCGGAGTGTTCACCATCGTCTCATATGTAAAGGCAAGAGTGCAGAACAGCCTGATGAAGATCTGTCTCATCATGAACAGCCTTTATGCAGCCGTGGGAATCGGGGTATTGGTGATGATGGTACTGCCGAAGATAATGTGAAGATCAGCAGGATGGGAGCTGACGGGAGAAATAACAGAAAAAAGGGGTAATAGAAAAACGGGCCGTCGCATCAGGAAGTTGTCGGCAATCTGAAATTGCCCATCTCCCAAATACGGCAGCCCGTGCAGTGTGCAGTAAAACAGTAAAACGAATTTCCCAAAAGATCCGCCTGCCTTTTTTGCCATCAACCCTTATTTTGCATTGTACGCTTATACAGCGATATGCAGATAAGCCCTGCGATCCCTACGATTATATAGATGATCCTGCTGATGATAGCGGTCTGTCCGCCGAATATAGCGGCCACGAGATCGAATTCGAACAGGCCCACAAGCAGCCAGTTCAAAGCTCCTATGATAGTCAGCGTAAGTGATGTTACGAGCATGATGTTATCCTCCCTTCAGGATTTAGTATTATACATCAAGTGTGCTCATATATCCGTAAAATATACGGTTCATCAGAGATATGATCTTATTATTTTCCATGGAAAGCCGATGACATTGTCGAGATTTCCCTCGATATGATGGACGTATTTCCCGAAGGTGCCCTGTATGGCGTAGCCGCCGGCCTTGTCGTAGGGTTCATCGGTCTCCACGTAGCGTGCCAGCTCTTCATTGCTGTAATCTTTGAAGAATACGGCGGTCTTATCGTAGAAACATTTTTTTGAGACGCCTGTCTCATCTGCGGATATGATACATACGCCTGTGATGACGTGATGGCATTTACCGCAAAGCATAGACAGGATATCAAAGGCTTCCTCTGCATCCTGCGGCTTTCCGATGATCCTGCCTTCGTATACGACTACCGTATCGGCGGCGATCACCGTATAGGTATCGGCGGCAGCGGGATCAGGGGCGTAGAGGTCTGCCACATGAGCGGCTTTTTTTAATGCCAGATACATGACGGAGGCTTCCGGCGTCATGTCAAAGGGAAGTGTCTCGTCTATGTCGGCAGGCATCACGGCAGGATCGAAGCCGTTATCCTTCATCATTTCTATTCGTCTCGGTGATTTGGATGCCAAAATTATTTTTTTCATGATATCAACTCTCCATGCAGATTTTTTTGCAAATAATAATAAATATTTATTGAAATTTTACGGTTTATTATAACACAAACGGAAATAATAAGCGATATAACTCGGGTAAAGATGAGAGGGGAGAGAAAAATGGCCAATAAGAAGTCTGATGAAACAGGAAAGCCTGATAAAAAGCAGATAGCGAAGGCTTATGAAAAATATTCGGAGCAGTTCACGCCGAAGCCTAAATATTTTACGAATTCATTGAAGGCATTTATCATAGGCGGACTGATATGCGTCTGTTCCCTTTGGCTTGAAAACAAGTTTATCGCAGGCGGTATGTCGGAAAAGACCGCCGGGACATATGTGGTGATATTGCTTGTTATGGCGGCACAGCTTCTGACGGGGCTGGGATGCTTCGATACCATAGGAAAGTTCGCAGGTGCGGGAGTCATAGTGCCCATAACGGGTTTTGCCAACTCCATGGTGGCGCCTGCATTGGAATATAAGAAAGAGGGAATAGTGTTGGGAGTTGGAGCCAAGCTGTTTTCGCTGGCAGGTCCGGTGCTGGTATCGGGCATCACATCGTCGATGATAATAGGATTCATATATTGGATAATAGAGCTTTTTTAGGAGGGTATGATGGCAGAGAGGAAACAGACATTGATTTTCAGAAACAGGCCTTTCGTAGTCAGCGCATATTCCATAGGAGGTAAAAAGGAAGGTCAGGGTCCTATGAGAAA
>JAETSS010000123.1 GCA_021769545.1 Eubacterium sp. | reverse complement strand
ACAGGCTGATGCTGGAGGATACAGAATACATAATCAAAGGTATCGCGGCAACGATGAAATATCTGGAGCTGAAGAAGGCATATATAGGCGTTGAAGAAAACAAGCCTGACGCCATCAGCAAGCTGAGAGATACCATAGCAGCAGCAGGACATTCCGATGATATAGAAGTCAAGGTATTACATGCAAGATATCCGCAGGGCGCGGAAAGAGTCATGGTATACGAGGTCACGGGCAAAACGCTGAATGCAGGAGTCCTTCCTGCCGATCTGGGGATATTGCTTTCCAATATCACAACGATAGCGTTCGTCGGTCAGTATCTTGAGACGGGAAGACCTCTCACAACAAAGAGAATAACGGTAGACGGTAGCGCTGTTGCCGAGCCTAAGAATATAATCGTTCCTATCGGAACAAGGATCTACGATGTTGTACAGGCCTGCGGCGGATACAAGGCCGAGCCTAAGAAGATCCTCATGGGCGGTCCTATGATGGGAAGAGCGGTCTATTCCGATGCATTCCCTATCGTGAAAAACAACAATGCGATATTGATATTCGACGGACCGCAGGCGCTGATACCTGAGGAGACCGGATGTATCAAATGCGGAATGTGCACGAGAGCGTGTCCGTTCGAGCTGCTTCCTGTTTCAATGGTAGAGGCTTATGAGAACAGGGACGTTGAAAGATTACAGCGTTTACAGGTTATGCAGTGCATGGAATGCGGAAGCTGTTCTTACATATGCCCTGCAAGAAGACCTTTGAGCTTTACGCATAAGATGGCCAAGGGCTTTTTAAAGGAGGCGACGAGTAAATAATGGATAATAAATATCATGGTAATCTGGCGGTATCATCGGCGCCGCATCTGGTTGGCCCGGTTAGTACCACCAAAATAATGGGCCTTGTGCTCATCGCACTGATCCCTGCATTTGCTGTCGGGATATATCAGTTCGGATACAGAGCGGCTCTGCTGACGGTAGTATGTATCGCCGCATGCGTGCTGTTTGAGTATCTGATGAACAAAATACTTAAGAAGGAGCAGACTGTGGGCGACCTCAGTGCAGTCGTTACAGGCGTGCTTATCGCATTCAACCTGCCTGCGGGACTGCCTTACTGGATGGCTGTAGTTGGCTGCTTCGCGGCAATAGTCGTTATCAAGCAGCTTTTCGGCGGGATCGGACAGAACCTCGTCAATCCTGCTGTAACTGCGAGAATATTCCTGTTCATCGCTTTCGCTACGGAAATGACTACGTGGCCGACGGCAAGGGGAACGGGTATCGACGCAGTCACATCGCCGACTCCTCTGGGAGAGCTTGCACAGGGCGGCGCCGATGCCGTAACGGCTTCGAATCTGGATCTGTTCCTGGGTAATGTAGGCGGATGTATCGGTGAGGTAAGCGCACTGGCACTGCTTATCGGAGGAGTGTTCCTGATCGTCAGAAGAGTCATCACACCTCATATACCGCTCTGTTTCCTGGGTACCGTATTCGTACTGGGACTCATATGGGGAGGCCTTGACGGAGCTGTGTTCCATCTGTGTGCAGGCGGCGTTATGCTGGGAGCATTCTTCTGTGCTACGGACTATGTAACATCACCTACGCTTCCTCTCGGAAAGGTGATATTCGGCATAGGCTGCGGTCTGTTTACGATGCTTATAAGGCTATTTGCATCATATCCCGAAGGTGTGTCCTTTGCAATACTGCTTATGAACATTTTAACGCCATATATCGACAGGATAAGCGAGAAGCTGATGTTCAAGGGACCTAAGAAAGCGAAGGGAGGAGACAGCGATGAAAAATAGTGCATTTAAAGAAAACTTCTTCCCTGTTATCGTTCTGGTATGCATATGTCTGGTGGTAACACTGGCTCTTGCCGGAACATACGGTGTGGCAAATCCGAAGATAATAGAAAACCAGCAGAAGGCTGCCGATGAAGCGAGGATGCAGGTGCTTCCTGACGGAGACGCATTCACCCAGTATGACGGCAAGCTGGTAGGCGGTGTCATAGACTGCTATATCGCAGACAACAAGGCAGGCATGGCTGTCACTGCAGGATATCAGGGCTTTGGCGGAACGGTCGAAGTAATGGTGGGAATAGATGCAGACGGCAATGTGACCGGAGTTACCGTGACGAACCATGGGGAGACACCGGGACTTGGAACAAAGGCTATGACTGTAGAATATCTTTCGCAGTATGAAGGCGTTGCAGAGGCTGCAGCCGGACATATCAGAGATGATGCCGGTATAGACGCAATAACGGGTGCAACGATCTCATCCAATGCGATATATTGCTCCGTGTCGGAGGCATTAGAGCAGTTCGAGGAATGCGGAGGTGTTAATTAATGAATAAATTAGGAATTCTGACCAAGGGTATCATAAAGGAAAACCCTGTACTGGTATTACTGCTTGGTACGTGTCCTACACTGGCGACTACCACAAGCGCCATAAACGGACTTGGAATGGGCATATCGACCATGGCTGTGCTCGTTTGTTCGAATATCGTTATTTCACTGTTAAAGAACATCATACCTTCAAAGGTAAGAATACCTTGCTATATCGTAGTTATCGCGGGCTTCGTAACGATAGTTCAGTTGCTTCTGAAGGCTTACCTGCCTGCACTTGATTCTGCGCTGGGACTGTTCATACCTCTCATCGTAGTAAACTGTATCATCTTGGGAAGAGCTGAAATGTTCGCTTCCAAGAACAGCGTTATCGACTCGGCTCTCGACGGTATAGGAATGGGTATAGGATTTACGCTTGCTCTCGGCATCATGGGACTCATCAGAGAATTCCTCGGTGCGGGAACTGCATTCGATATCCCTATCTATGCAGGAACAGCAATAACTCCTGCCGGAATATTCATGCTGGCTCCCGGCGGATTCTTCGTATTCGCCATACTGGTTGCTGCCGTGAACTATTTCTCCAAGGGCAAGGCTATCAAGAAGAAGGAATTCGGCTGTGAGGGCTGCATGATGGCAGATACCTGCGGCGGATCATGTGACGGAAAGGAGGCTGACAAATAATGAAAGAGATGCTTATCATAATGATGTCGGTCATTCTGACCAATAACTATGTATTATCGAAATTCCTCGGTATTTGTCCGTTCCTGGGCGTATCCAAGAAGCTGGATTCTGCTGCCGGAATGGGCGCTGCCGTAATATTCGTAATGGTACTGGCAACGGCTGTAACATGGCCGATACAGGTGTTCATACTGGATCAGTTCAATATCGGATACCTGCAGACTGTAGTATTCATTCTCGTTATCGCTTCCCTCGTTCAGCTGGTAGAGATGGTGCTGAAAAAATACATGCCTCCTCTTTACAAATCACTGGGCGTGTTCCTGCCGCTGATAACTACAAACTGTGCGGTACTGGGCGTTACGATACAGAATATAACAGACGGCTACAACTATGCTGAATCCCTCGTATGCGCCTTTGGTGCAGGCGTCGGCTTCCTGCTGGCAATGGTACTCTTCGCAGGACTCAGAGAAAAGCTTGAAAAGTGCAAGGGGATCCCTGAATGCTTCCAGGGCATACCTATCACGCTGATAACGGCATCGATACTTTCCCTGTCGTTCATGGGCTTCTCAGGTGTAGTTGAAGGAATATTCGGTTAGGAGGTAGATACATATGAGTACAATATTAATACCTGCTGCCATCGTGGCAGTAATAGGTCTGATAGCAGCTATCATCCTTACCATAGCGTCAAAGCTCATGTATGTGCCTGTAGATGAAAACGTGGCAGCCATAAGAGAAGTGCTTCCCGGCGCCAACTGCGGTGCATGCGGCTTTGCCGGATGTGACGACTATGCGGCAGCTTTCGGAGAAAACCCTGCACTGAGCACGTCACTGTGCCCTGTAGGCGGCTCCAGCGTCGCATCTCAGATAGCCGGTATACTGGGTGTGGATGCGGCAGACGCAGATCCGATAGTGGCAATGGTAATGTGCCAGGGCAACTACGGAGTAACTAAGCAGATAATGGAAGCCGACAGGATCCATACATGTAAGGAAGCGAAGATGTTCTACGGCGGACAGTGGGCATGCCCTTACGGATGTCTCGGTCTGGGCGACTGCGCCAATGCATGTAAGTTCGACGCCATCGGAGTCGTAAACGGCGTAGCACGTGTCAACAGAGACAAGTGCGTAGGATGCGGTGCATGTGATAACGTTTGTCCGAACAACATCATTTCCATGGTAAAGAAAAAGAATCTGGTATTCGTTGCCTGCAAGTCCATGGAAAAGGGCGCAAAGACGCGAAAGACATGCGAAAACGGATGTATCGGCTGTATGAAATGCCAGAAGACATGTAAGTTCGAAGCCATCAAGGTGGAAAACAACGTGGCTCAGGTCGATCTGGACGCATGCAAGAACTGCGGCCTTTGCGAGAAAGAGTGCCCTACGGGAGCTATCATAAACTTCCGTAAGAAGAAGGCACCGGCAAAGAAGGCTGAGTAAAAGATGTGATTTTGGCGGGACCGGCCTAGCGAACCGGCAAACCCGGCGAACTCCGATGAATCTATCGCAAATCCGCAAAAATGAACTGCTACCCGTCAAGTGGACAATTGAATAAAATTAATAATATTTTAGCCTCCGGATCATAATGATCTGGAGGATTTTTTATGCAGCTAATTGATATTCTACATTCTTCTCCATTGGTGTAAGTACGCCCAGATTTCGCTGATATCTTTTGTTATTGTAGTAATAAATATATTCTTCAATC
>JAETSS010000122.1 GCA_021769545.1 Eubacterium sp. | reverse complement strand
TCAGGTGGGCTGCAAGATGGGGTGCAGGTTCTGTGCGTCGGCGCTGGGCGGATTCGTGAGAGATCTTACGGCAGGGGAAATGATCGATCAGATCTTCGCGGCGGAAAAGGCGGCGGGGGAAACGATAAATCACATCGTCGTTATGGGCATGGGCGAGCCCTTCGACAACTACGAAAATCTCAGCCGGTTCCTGAGGCTGCTCCATGCTCCCGAAGGAAAGAACATGAGCTACCGCAACATGACGGTATCCACCAGCGGGATAATCCCGGTAATAGGAAAATTCGCGGACGATTTTCCCCAGGTGAATCTCGCAATATCGCTCCACAGACTTACCGACCGGGGAAGGAGCGAGATAATGCCGGTCAACAGAAGGTATCCGGTAGAGGAGCTTCTGGCGGCAGCCAAAGGGTATACAGAAAAAACCGGCAGGCGGGTGACCTTTGAATATACCCTGATAAAAGGAGAAAACGATACGCCGCAGGATCTGGCGCTGATGAAAAAAAGGCTCTCGGGCATGCTTTGCCATGTCAATCTGATACCGCTGAATAAAGTCGAAGAAACGGGCTTTGACGGCAGCAGCAGAGAGCGCGCCGCGGAGTTTGCCGGTCAGCTTGAAAAATGCGGTATCGCAGCTACCGTGCGAAGAGAAATGGGCGCCGATATAGACGGCGCATGCGGACAATTAAGGCGCAGGAAACGCTAATTTGTAGTTGCTCAAAATATGCACATAGTGTATAATTGTATTTAAATCAAATGCGCTTATAACAATATATCGAGGAGGAAAATATTATGGTGAAATTACTTATAGGACATAAAGGTAGTGGGAAAACGGGACAGATGATACAGCTGGCTAACGATGGAATAAAGGCAAGCAATGGAAGCATAATATTTATTAATAAAAATCACAGACTCATGTACGAGCTTGATTACAAAATCAGAGTAATATGCACTGAGGATTATGAAGATCTTACAAACATAGACGAATATATAGGTTTCCTTTACGGAATAATCAGTTCGGATCATGATATCGAAACGATATTCATAGACAGCATATTGAAGCATGCCGATGTTTCCCTCGGAGATCTGCCTGAGTTCATAGACAGACTCAAATCTATTTCCAATAATCACGAGCTTGATTTCGTAGTAAGTGTAAGCGCTGAAAAAGAAGAAATGATAGGCGTAAATTTTGAAGGCTGTGAGATCTTAAACTAATAGATAAAATAATAAAAGACAAAAATAAAGGCGGTGAGAACACCGCCTTTTTAAGGTAAGGACGTGGAATTTAATGAAGAAAGCATATTGTTTTGTTGTACTGACAGCGATTTTATTCGGAACTATGGAAGTGGCATGCAAGGCCGCTGGCAGTCAGCTTGATCCGTTTCAACTGACATTTTTGAGATTTGCCATCGGCGGATTGATACTGCTTCCCTTCGCAATAGTAGAATTAAAGAAAAATAACATAAAGCTCGATGCAAAGGATTTTCTGATCCTGGCGGGAGTGGGCGCTCTGGGAATACCTCTCAGCATGGTGTTTTTCCAGATAGGAGTAATAAACTCCAATGCGGCCACCGCCTCGGTGCTCATATGCATAAATCCTATGTTTACCATGGTATTCGCACACTTCTTTGCCAATGAGAAGATGAGCAAAAATAAACTCATCGTTCTGGCCATAGCTCTCATAGGACTTGTGTTCATGATAAAACCGTGGAATGTACAGGAAGGAAATACCGTCTTCGGTATAACATGCATGCTGCTGGCTGCTGTGTTCTTCGGAGCATACACCGTTGCCGGCAAGGTAAGCGTACAGAAGATGGGGATAATGGCACAGACAAGCATAAGCTTCATACTGGGATCACTAATATTGCTTATAATAATACTGATAACGGGAAAGCCTGTCGTTGCAGGAGTAGGTGACAACATACTGCTGGTGCTGTACGTAGGCATATTCGTTACAGGACTTGGATATTACTGTTACTTTATGGCGATAAAAGCTTCGGATGCGTCCACGGGTTCGCTGGCGTTTTTCCTGAAGCCTGCCATCGCACCTGTAATGGCGGTGATATTCCTGCACGAGACGATATTGTGGAATACATATGTGGGCATCGGGCTGATACTGGCCGCGTCATATATGAATATCAGATATCAGAGGAAGGAAAATGAGCTTAAAGAAAAACTTGAAGATCAGTGAGATCGAGGATATATTCAAAGACAGAAGGGCGGGAGCCGAGGAATTTTATAAATTTTTCTCCGTTCTGGTGCCCGTGGTGGAAAGAGACGGGAAGCTGTATCTGCTGTATGAGATAAGGGCAAAGCACATGGAAAGGCAGCCCGGGGAGATATGCTTTCCGGGAGGAGAGCTTGAAGTTGACGAAACTACCAGAGAGTGCGCTTTGCGTGAGACCAGAGAAGAGATCGGCATACCCGAAGACAGGATCAGGATAGTCAATCAGCTTGATACCATATACACCTACAGCAATTTTGCCATGTACTGTTATCTGGGGATAATAGAGGAAGATGCGCTGGAGGACATGAAGCTGAATCCCGACGAGGTCCAGGAGGTATTTCTCGTATCCATAGACCGGCTAATGGAAACGGATCCTGCAGTGTATCTTACGGATGTCGTTCCTGCGCCTCCGGAGGATTTTCCATACGATAAGGTGACAGGCGGTCAGCCGTACAACTGGAGAAGGGGCAGGGCTCCGGTACCGGTGTACGAGGAGTTTGACGGCAATGTCATATGGGGACTTACGGCAAGGATAACGAAACGGTTTATAGATGCCATAAAGGAAAAAAGATAACGCTTTTAGGAGATCATGGAGGTGATGCATATGTTCAAGATAGGATTATGCCAGATGAAGGGATCATTTGATAAGCAGGAAAGCATGAAAACGGCGGAAAAGGCTATAAGACAGGCTGCGGAAAA
The DNA here is from genome assembly GCA_021769545.1 of Eubacterium sp. The sequence continues at coordinate 1,824 of JAETSS010000122.1, read as the reverse complement.
CGGCGCAGCTGTCATTTCACTGCCGGAGATGTGGAACTGCCCTTATTCCAATGATTATTTCAGGGAATATTCAGAAGCCGAAGACGGAAAGACCGTGAACTTTCTTTCGGAGCTTGCGGCGAAGCTGGGGGTTTATCTCATAGGCGGTTCGATTCCGGAGCTGGACGGGGACAAGGTATACAACACCTCATTTTCCTTTGACAGAAGCGGCAATATAATAGGAAAGCACAGGAAGGTGCATCTTTTCGACATAGATGTAAAGGACGGCATCAGGTTCATGGAGTCGGATACGCTGACGGCAGGCCGCGATATGACGGTGATAGATACGGAATACTGCAAGATAGGCGTTGCCATATGCTACGATGTCAGATTTCCCGAATGGTTCAGGAAGATGGCGCTGGCAGGCGCAAAGCTGATAGTGCTGCCTGCGGCTTTCAACATGACGACAGGTCCGGCCCACTGGGATCTGACCATGAGAGCCAGGGCGCTGGATAATCAGGTATACTTTGCGGCCAATTCTCCTGCACGTGATGAGAACGGGCCGTATCAGGCGTACGGCGGTTCATGTATAGTGGATCCATGGGGAAAATTCATAGCCCATGCAGATGAGAAGGAATGCGTTATATACGGAGATATAGATCTGGATCATGTGGAGGATATAAGGCAGCAGCTGCCGTTGCTGAAACACAGAAGGGCGGAGCTGTACTAGTGTGGAGGTAGAGATTATGAAAAAATTTTGGATGGTCATGATATCGCTGGCTATGGTGATGGCTATGGCAGGATGCGGAGCTCCCGAGGAGGAGCAGCCCGAGGAGCAGATAAGCTATGATATCGCCATGGTCACCGATGCAGGTATGATCATGGACGGAGGCTACAGTCAGGTGGCGTGGACCGCCATAAGCGAGTTCGGTGCAGCGGAGGGAGTGTCCCATAAATATTACAAGGCAGCGGAGGCCTCCGAGGCTGCATATCGTGAGGCTATCGACAATGCGGTGGAAAAGGGCGCCGGGATAATAATCGCCGACGGATATTCCTTTGAAGACGTGGTGTACAATGCACAGAAGACATACGAGGACGTGAAATTCGTGCTTATAGATGCGGAGCCGGTAGATCAGAAGTCGGGAAAGACCAAGATCGGCGATAATACCATGACCGTGATATTTGCATCAGAGCAGGCAGGATATCTTGCAGGGTACAGCGCCGTAAAGGACGGAAAAACACAGCTGGGCTTCATGGGCGACAGCGAGAACCCGGCATTCATCGATTACGGCTACGGCTTTTTACAGGGTGCAGAGGCAGCGGCCGGTGAGACGGGCACTTCAGTGAATGTGAAATACCATTACTGCACAACGGACGAACAGCGATCCGATGTGCTGGACAGAGCGACCTCGTGGTATGAGGGAGGAACGGAAGCCATATTCGCATGCGGTACTCAGGTGGAGCAGCCCGTTATAGAGGCGGCGGAATTTGCAGACGGCAAAGTCATAGCCTTCGAGACGGATAAAAGCATGATGTCCGATACGGTGATGACGTCGGCGGTGAAGGATGTCGGGGATGTGCTTACTGATATATTGAAGCAATACAATAAGGATGAATTCCCGGGAGGTACCATAGCAGGCTACGATGCGGAAAACGATGGGATAGGTCTCGCCATGGAAAGCAGCCGGTTCAGCAGCTTTACAGATGACGATTATAAGGCTGTATACGATGCGCTGGCAGACGGCAGCGTCAAGGTAAAGAAATACGATAGCGGCGACATCGCATCTCTGGGACTTTCCGCGGTGACGGTTACAGAAGAATAGATAAACGGGAAACAGTTGATAT
>JAETSS010000121.1 GCA_021769545.1 Eubacterium sp. | reverse complement strand
TGGCAGTAGGCTTTGACGCGGACATCGTTATCTTCGACCCTGACTACGAGGGCATCATCAGCGCAGAAACGAATCTCGAAGGCGTTGACTACAGCCCGTTTGAAGGATTCAGGCAGAAAGGCCGTCCTGAGACGGTATTTCTGAGGGGACAGAAGATCGTCGACAAGGCCTGCTACATCGGAGAAAAGGGTCAGGGCAGATTCATCCCGGGAAAACCGTTCGGCGCTTCATATCAGTGGTAGTACACAGCAGGAAAACAAGCTATGAAGATAAACGGAGAAAGACTCCTTGCCAACCTGCATACTTTGAAGGGATTCACCGATACGCCCGGAAACGGCGTTACGAGATTCTCATACGGTGTGCAGGATGAAAAGGCAAGGGAATATCTATTAAACAGGGCTGCCGCTGCCGGCTGCAGCATTTCCACAGACCATCTGCAAAACGTACGCATCGGGCTTGCGTCCAACAGACCGGGCAGAAAAACCGTGATAGCCGGTTCTCACATAGATACCGTGCGAAACGGCGGCTGGCTCGACGGGATATACGGAGTCTGCGGCGCCCTTGAGGTCATGGAGACCCTTGCGGAAGCCCTCGGAAAAGATCCCGAAGCCTGCGATTTTACATACAATTATGAAATGGTGATCTTCGCAGAAGAGGAGGTCTCCGGTTTCGGCTCCACCATGACCGGAAGCAAATTCATAACAGGCATATACGGCGAAGATGATCTCGACATGCTTGTAAACGACGAAGGGGCGACTCTGAGACAGGTGCTTGAAGCGCTTCCAGAGGATTCCGTCTACAGTCATACGGATCGCATCCGACCGGAAAATGTCAGATGGGACTTCGACATGATCAAAACCATGCTGGAGCTCCACATCGAGCAGGGGCCTGTCCTCGAAAGAAAGGGGCTGTCCCTTGGTATCGTCGATGCCATATTCGGAATGCGTGTCATAGAGGTGACGCTGAACGGAGTCGGAAACCACGCAGGCGCGACACCTATGACGGAGCGATACGATGCGCTTTGCACGGCCGCAGAATGCATACTGGCGGCAGAAAAGACCGTGAAGACGGATGAAGACAAACGCACAGTGGTAACGGCCGGCAAACTCGAGGTTCTTCCCAACTGCTCCAACGTCATTCCCGAGACAGTGAGATTCACGCTGGAGGTAAGGGATAAGGACGAAAAGAAGATCAACGCTTTCATGGATAGGATCATCGATGAAATAAATGACATCGCACAGCAGCGCAATGTAGACTGCCAAATCAGCGAGCATTCAAAATCAAGTCCTCTGCAGCTTACAAAACGCCTTATAGATGCCATGTCCCGACAGGCGGAAGCTCAAAATCTGCCATATATGGTCATGGACAGCGGAGCTGTTCACGATGCATGCATGATAGCAAAATATGCTGATACGGGAATGATCTTCGTTCCCAGTATAGACGGCAGAAGCCATGTTCCCGAGGAAGACACCGATGAAGCCCACCTCGTCATGGGAGCACAGTTCCTGCTGGATACGATATTAAATGAATTGAAATAAACGGAGGATCATATAGGATGTACAAAGACGCCATAAGAGCCGCTTGGGCGGAAATCAATATCACCAACCTTGATTACAATATCAAGCAGATCAAGGAAAAGGTTGGCGCGGGCAAAAAAATAACCGGAGTAATAAAGGCTGACGCTTACGGTCACGGAGCTGTAAAGGTCGCCACGGTTCTCAGAGCCAACGGGATTGATTCTTTCGGTGTCGCAACTCTTTCGGAGGCGGTCAGACTCAGAAAGGCCGGATTCATTCTGGAAGAAATAGTCGTCCTGGGACTGACTCCCGATCCTTACATAGATACTCTTGTAGAATACAGACTTTCGCCTGTGGTCTGCGACTTCAAAAACGCAGAGACCATATCCAGAGCTGCGAAGAAGGCAAACATAATGATAAACGGATACGTGGCGATAGATACCGGCATGGGCCGCATCGGCTACGATACGGAAAACTCCGGCTCCATCGATGATATAAGGATGATGCAGAACCTTTCCAATTTCAGGATAAACGGCCTGTTCTCGCATTTTGCCAACTCCGACGAAGCCGATAAGACATATGCCACCGTGCAGGAACAGCGATTCATGGTGTTTTACAAAAAACTGCGCAACGCAGGAGTGACGATACCGGCCAGGACCATCGCCAACAGCGCTGCCGTCATGGAAATAGCGTCCACCCACTACGAAATGGTTAGACCCGGAATAATCCTCTACGGCTGTTACCCGTCCGACGAGGTGGACAAAAGCCAGCTGGACCTGAGACCTGTAATGTCCGTAAAGGCAAACATCACACAGCTCAAGAAGGTCCCTGCGGGAAATTCCATAAGCTACGGGCGAAAATTCACCACGAGACAGGACAGTCTCATCGCTACCATACCTATCGGCTATGCTGACGGTTTTCCGCGGCCTTATTCCTTAAAGGGCAAGGTCATCGTAAACGGAGTGTTTGCTCCCCTTGCGGGCACCATCTGTATGGATCAGTGTATGATAGACGTCACTCACGTACCGTATCCGAGACTGGGCGACGAGGTGACCATCATGGGCAAGGACGGTATATACGAAATATCGGCAGAGGACATAGCCACGGCTACGGGCACCATCAACTACGAGATATTATGCGCCTTCGGGCAGAGACTGCCTAAGGTGTACGTATACTGATATCAATGCGGTCTTCCGGTTTGTGACCGGGACGCCGCATTTTTATTATACAGACAATGGAGCCGGGCATTTTATAGTATCCTGCAAAATCTTCTGCAAATCTTAAGGAACTTTCCCCTCAAAATATGGTACAATCCTTATAATCAACGATTACAGCGAAAACAAGGAGTGGATTATTTATGAAAAACAGAATTAAACGATTTGCGGCCGCTATCATGGCTGCAGTTATGTGTCTTGCGATTCTCGGAGCATGTTCTTCCACCGGAGGCGGTTCAAACTCTCCCGACAACGTAGGCACCTTCACTACCCAGGATATCAACGGACAATCCGTTACTCAAGACATTTTCAAAGACTATGACCTTACTCTCGTCAACATCTTTGCCACATGGTGCTCGCCTTGTGTAAGTGAGATGCCTGACCTCGAAAAACTCCATCAGCAGATGGCAGATAAAAACGTCAACGTAGTCGGGATACTTCTGGACGCCATGGATGAGGACGGAAACCTCGACCAGAATGCCATCAGCGAAGCACAGCAGCTGGTAAAGGATACAGGCGTCACCTATCCTGTGCTGATCCCCGATGCCGGCTATATGAACGGTCGCCTTTCCAATATAGAAGCCTTTCCGGAAACCTTCTTCGTAGATAAGGACGGAAACATCGTAGGCGAGACCTACAGCGGCAGCAGTGATCTTGAGGGCTGGCTCGAGGTCGTGGAAAAGGAGCTCGCCGACCTCAACGGTGACAAGTAATGGGTCGGCTCGTTTCATCACGCCTGCCTGGCGTATGCTGCGCTGCTCTGGGGCTTGCGATGATAGTATACGGAATATATCGAGGAGAGCTGTCGGTGGTTTTCACCAAAGCCGTAAATATCTGTCTGGAGTGTATCGGAATTGGGTAGGAAAAAGACAAAGACAGGCGAATGGTCACGCCATGGATTTCAGGCCTTTTGGGCTCTGCTGACCAACAGTTACATTATAGGATTCATGCAAGGCAGGATCTACAGAGGAGATCTGAAAAATCTATGCGTTCCCGGTCTGAACTGCTATTCATGTCCGGGTGCACTGGGCTCCTGCCCTATCGGATCACTGCAGGCAGTCATCGGCAGCCGTAATTTTAAATTCACATTTTATATCTCGGGATTTCTGATATTTATCGGAGCACTCATGGGAAGATTCGTGTGCGGATGGCTGTGTCCCTTCGGGCTGATACAGGATCTGCTACATAAGATACCGTTATTTAAAAAGATCGGGAGCTTCCGAGGCGATAGTCTTTTGCGAAAATTCAAGTATGTGGTGCTGGCGGTTTTCGTCATACTGCTCCCTATGTTCATCGTGGATATAATGGGTCAGGGTGCCCCTTACTTCTGCAAGCTGCTGTGTCCTGCCGGAACGCTGGAGGGCGGCATCCCTCTGGTACTGATGAACAAATCACTGCAAAGCGCTGTCGGCTGGCTGTACGCGTGGAAGTCCGTACTGCTGGCGGCTGTGATAATAATTTCCATTATCATCTACCGCCCCTTCTGCAAATACATATGCCCGCTGGGCGCCGTATACTCGATGTTCAATCCCATATCCGTATTCAGATACCGTGTGGACGAGTCAAAATGCACACGCTGCGGCACATGTTCTGATGTCTGCAAAATGCAGGCTGACCCGGTCCGCAATGCCAACAGCACGGAATGCATACGTTGCGGCCTTTGTAAAAAATCATGTCCGACAGGTGCTATCAGCTCGGGGATACTTGATCGGGAAAAAACAAGCGTATTATAAGACAGAGAAAATACTATAAAAGAAGACTCCGTTTCACTTCGTGTGGTTCGCTCTGTTTTTCTTTTTGCATCGGCTTCTGTTTGAACACCCGATTATTTGATTATTGTATTTAACAATGTATTTCTTAGCGCATTTCTCCATATTTAAAGCATTTTTCGCTTTTCTATGGAGAAATTTTAATTTATGTAAACCCCCTTTTAATGAAGCTAGAGTCATATAGACCGAAAAACCAATTTTTCAGCTGTTATAGGGGTGTTTTTGTCGAGAAAATAGCCATTTTTTTCATTTTTTACCTT
>JAETSS010000120.1 GCA_021769545.1 Eubacterium sp. | reverse complement strand
ATATGCAGCCATGGGAGTCACCTCTACCTGCGACATGGGAGCCCCTGAATACATGCTCAAAGCGTATTTCGAGACTGTACCGGAGATGATCGAAAACGGAACATACAAGCAGAGATTCGTGGGCTGTGGCCGCATGGTGACGGATAAGAGCGATGTCGATATCGTTATGCCGCGACTTCATGAGTATAAGGAAAAATACAATACAGATAAATTCAGGATCAACTTCCTCAAGATAATAAACGACGGAACTCTCGAGACGAGATCGGCGGCCCTCAGCGAGCCTTACGATGAAGACGGTTCCATGATATATCCGCTCTTCAACAGAGAAGAGATGGCCGAAGTCGGATTGAAGGCTGCAAAGGACGGACTCAACATCAACGTACACGGCATAGGCGATGAGGCCATCAGCGGTACTCTAGCCATGGCCAGGGCGATCCGTGAAGCGGGATACGACGACTGCCGTATCACCAATTCACACTGCGACTACGTCAAGGACGAGGAACTGGGACTCTTCGGCAAATACGACGTCATTGCCAACACCACATGCGTATGGCATTACGGCAACCCTGATATGGAAAAGGTGATCGGCGACAGGCAGAACCGCACTTTCAGGATCAAGACCATGATAAATGGCGGATGCCGCATGGGACAGGGCTCGGACTACCCTGTAGACGAATTCGGCAGAGAGCCTCTCAAGGGCATCGAGATGGGCTGCAGCAGACAGCTCTTCGATCATCCCGAGCTTCCGGTACTAGAGCCTTACGAAGAAAAGCTCTCCGTTGAAGACGGCATAAGGAGCTATACCATCAACAATGCATATCAGATGCATATGGATGACAGACTGGGTTCCATCGAAGTAGGAAAATATGCGGATCTTGTGATCCTTGAGAAAAATATCTTTGATGTTCCGGTATCTGAGATCCATAAGGTAGAGGTCTGCGAGACCATCATGGACGGCAAGACGGTATATAAGAAATAGACGACAGAAAGGGGCGCAGAAAAGCGTTATGAACAGAAGGATAGAAGCAATACTTGAAAAATACAGGGATGAGATGACGGAAAAGCTGCAGGAGCTCATCAGGATAGAATCCGTTACGGCAGGCGAGGATACCGTGCGCACCGCGGAAGCACCTTACGGAGAAGAGACCCGCAAGGCGCTGGACTATATGATAAAGCTCGCTGAAAGCAAGGGCTTCGAATGCACCAATTACGATTATCATGCATGTGAGCTGAACTTCGGAGAGCGCAAGGAGGACGCCGTAGGCATCGTCAGTCATCTTGACGTGGTGCCTGCAGGAGGCACATGGAAGTATCCGCCTTTCAGCGGGGAACTTCACGACGGACGTATATACGGCAGAGGTGCCGTGGATGACAAGGGCCCTGCAATAGCATCATTTTACGCAGCCCTTGCCATAAAGGAGAGCGGCCTGCCTTTGAACAAAAACATAACCCAGATACTGGGTTGCAACGAAGAGGGCGGAGCCTTTCCATGCATCAGACATTATCTTGAGACTGCCGACAGGATACCTTCCTGCGGCATAGTCCCTGATTCCTATTACCCTATATGCTTTTCCGAGAAGCATTTCGCCAATGTAAAGCTCACTGCTTCGGCGGGTGATATGTCTGCAAAAGCTGCAGGACGCAGGCTCATAAGCATCGCAGGCGGGGAAGCCATAAACGCGGTTCCGGCCCGTGCTGAAGCGGTATTGGAGGCTGCTGACGGAAAAGGGCAGGAGACTGTAAAGAAGACGGGAATGACGGCTCATGCATCGACTCCGGAGCAGGGGGACAACGCCATAGCAAAGCTCATCAACGAGATGGCCGGATGGGAATTCGAACCGGCAGCCATCTGTGATGCGATAAAAGATCTGTCGAAGCTCATGGGCAGAGATACGGACGGAACGGGGCTTGGCATCGATCTTGAGGACGAGACGGGAAGGACTACCAATAACATGGGCCTGATAACCTATGAAGACGGGGTGCTCACGGTGGAAAGCAATATGAGACTGCCTCTTTCCATGGACAGGGCGGCTCTTGAAGATAAGATGGAAAAAGCCGTCGCTGGAACGGGCTTTGACTTTGAGCTGACTTACTTCATAGACGGCTTCTATATAGATCCCGAGGAGGAGCCTGCATGTACGCTGATAGATGTATACCGCGAAGAGACGGGGGAAATGGAATCACAGCCCTTTGCCAACGGCAGCGGCTCGTATGCGCGCATCATGGATCACTTCGTGCCTTTCGGGATAGCAAGACAGGATGAAGCGCTGATGTTCCATGTGGAGGATGAATCCATCACAACGGAGCGCCTGTTTGAGTCGGCAAGGATATATGCGGAGGCGCTGTACAGGCTGGCGGTGAAATAGGCAAGGCATATGCAGAGCAAGTATGACTGATACATAAAAAACTCACTGCAAAAACAGATTTAGTTGCTGTAAAAATGATTTTATTGCTCGAAAAGCGTGGGGAAATAGCGAAATTTTTTTTGAAAATTAAAATAATTAGCAAAAAAGACATTTAATCGAATTTTTCATGAGCGTATAATTGAGGTTAGAAAAAAATAACGATGGTAAACAATAGCATTTTTGATGGACGGGAGGCTGTTATGAGAGCGGATAAAGTGTATATAAACGGAGATATTTTCACGGTAAACGAAGCGTGCGAATGGGCTCAGGCCGTTGCGGTGGAAGGAAACAAGATCGTTTATGTAGGTGATAAGGACGGCGCTATGGCGCTTTGTGACCATAAGACGGAGGTCTGCGATCTTGGCGGCAAAATGATGCTTCCGGGCTTTATCGACGGTCACTGCCATCCTGTAATGGCGGCGCATGTATTATCAGGAATGGTGTTCGATATAGACTGGACTCTCGATGAATGTCTGGATGAAGTAAAGAGATTCGTGGCGGAAAATCCGGACAATGACACGTATTTTGGTCTGGGCTATGCCGAGTGGATGTTCGATGAAAAAGGTCCGAAGAAGGAGCTTCTTGATGAGATCTGCCCGGATAAGCCTATGTTCTTAATGGGAAGCGGCGGACACGAAGCCTGGGTCAACAGCAAGTGCTTTGAAGCGGCAGGAGTTACCAGGGAAACACCTGATCCGATACCGGGACTGCACTTCTTTGCAAGAGATGAGGAAGGCAACCCTACAGGACATGTGGTTGAAGGAAGATCACAGGCAGTGATAATGACAAAGGTCAATTTCTTTGACGAGGAAAGCGTAGTGAATCTGATGGCGGAAAATTCTGCGGATTATGCTGCCATGGGCGTTACGGGAACAGCCGATATGGGAATGTATCCGTATCTTGAAAAGCAGTATTACGAGGCTCTCGACGCAGTAAGGGAGAGCGGCAGATATCTGCAGAGATTTGCGGGCTGTACATGTCAGGTAGAAAATCCTGCTGATGTAGATGGCAGAATAAACTCTCTTTTAAAGGCGCGTGAAAAATACAATGACGATAAATTCAGGATGCATTTCCTTAAGCTGATAAACGACGGTACCATGGAAAGCCGTACGGCTGCACTCAGCGAGCCGTATCCGGAGGATGGCTCGGTTATCAAGCCTCTGATGGATGAAGCGCTGTCAGCAGAAACAGGCCTTAAGGCTGCAAAAGCGGGACTCGACATAAACATGCACGCCATAGGCGACGTTGCGGCAAAATCCGTGATAGCTATGGCTAAGGCCGTACGTGAAGCCGGATATGACGACTGCCGTATCACATGCTCCCATTCCCAGTATATACAGCCGGATGACATACCTCTTTTCGGAAAATACGATATCATCGCCAACTCAACAGGCGTATGGTTCTATGGAAATCCTCTCATGGATAAGGTGCTGGGACATATAAACAACGAGACCTTCCGTATGAGAAGCATCATGGACGGAGGCGCAAGGATGGCGCTGGGCAGCGATTTCCCTGTAGACGAATACGGAAGAGAACCACTTAAGAGCATCGAAATGTGCGCTACCAGAAAGATGTACGGACAGCCGGATGCCCCTGTGCTCAAGCCTGAAAACGAGAAAACCACCGTAAAAGAAGCCATCGAAGGATTTACCATCAACAATGCGTACCAGATGCATATGGAGGATGTCATCGGTTCCATCGAGGTGGGAAAATACGCAGATTTCGTTATCCTTGAGGAGAACATCCTTGAGGTGCCTGCTGAGCATATCCATGAGGTCAAGGTCTGCGAGACCATCATGGACGGCAAGACAACATATAAGGCGTAGAAAACCGACTGCCTTTTCATATGCCCGGCTGCAATTTAGTTACAAACCGTTTGGGTTATGTATAGAATGAACTGTCTGAGAAAGACAGTTCATAGTAATTATCATCACATTGTTGTATTACTTTGAAAGGAGACTTGTTATGTCTAAAGCCAATTATACGGGCGGCCCTATTCTGGCGGATGAGGCACCCGGCATGAAGAAAAAACATTTCACCCTCGGTGCGATGATTTTCTTCCTCTATTGCGCCTGCGCAGGCGGCGCATTTGGTATCGAGTCCATGATCTCAGCATCAGGTCCGGGACTTACCCTGATCCTGCTGGTGCTGATCCCTATTTTGTGGGCTCTGCCTATCGGACTTTACTGTTCCGAGCTTACAAATCTGGTTCCTGTAGCTTCGGGACCTTACGTATGGAGTAAGATGGCCTTCGGTGAATTCTGGGGATTTTCATTCGGATTCTGGATCGCCCTTGCCAATTACCTGACAGGTGCAGCCTACGTTGTACTTGCAGTAGATTACATAGGTATGTACGTTCCGCTGACGGCAGCGACAGCGTTCATCCTGAAAGCGGCCTTTATAATCATCTTTACAATAATAAACCTGCGTGGTCTTGAAGAGGTAAGTATC